>CAMDPA010000010.1 GCA_945903565.1 Devosia equisanguinis
CATCGGCGGCGAGCATCATGACGGACGTGTAACTGCGGCCGGGATAGTGACGTTCGGCAAGCTCGGCCAGAAACTCAGTATGGCCGGGGTGCGCGAAACCGGCATCGTATAGAACGCTCTTCGCGATCGGGTTGGTGACGAGAGCCGCAGCCTCACCGCGTGCGACGGCCGCTGTGGCCTCGACAATGGCTGTGATCACAGCGCTGCCGTTGCGGCTGTCGGGGCTGCCCGCGCAAACCTGCACCGCATGGCGGACATCGACGACAGGGAGGGCGCGGGCGAATACACGTGCGGCATCGAAGGGGCTGGCGATCGTCTCGATAGCAACGCGCAAACTGAGCCGTTCGGCGCGTCCGCGCCACGCCTCAGCATCGGCATATACCGCGAAGGACGGGACGGGCTCATTCGCGCGGTTCGCCCATACCGCCAGGGCGATGTCCGGACCAATTCCCGCGGGCTCTCCGCCCGATAGCGCCAGTGGCGGGAGAAGTTTCACAAGTGGCATCCGCGTTCATTCGCCGCCGCGATACCTAACTCCACCTCAACGGTTTTCGACAACGGCGTCGTTGATGAGCTTGCGCAGATGGCCGCGCGCGTGGCGTTCCATCGTTTCCTGTCGGGCCTCGTTGGCGGCCTTGTTACGATTGACATCGACGGCCTTTATGACACGGCGGCTGCATACCGCGATAAGCTCGATCCCGGTCGAGGTAATGGTCGGCGGGATCATGCTGTTTTCCTGGGCGGACTGGAGCATCGTGCGCGACGCCCCGGTAAAGGTCGCGAGGCTGCGCGAACCCATGTTCTCGAACTTGGCGCCTTGCACCTTCGCGGCGAGCACGCTGGTCGAACGGCAATCCTTGAACTGGCTCTGGAGCTGCTCAGCTTCGGCAAGCCGCGTCGCCATCAGTTTTTGATCGAGCTTTGGCGGTACGGGAATGACGATCCTGTGGAGCTGCAACTCCACGTGATCTTCGCCGCCGGCATCCTTCTGCAAGAGGCGGTCGAGGTCGCGGTTATTGGGCACCGCGAGATGGCTGTATTGCTTGCGCACGGCCTCGGTCCACGCGAGCTGTGCACGGAAGCGCGCCTTGAGTGTCGATATATCGACGCCCATGCCGGCGAAATGCTCCGCGAACTCCTTTGGCGTTTTCTTGTTGCGCTGGGCGATGTCCTTGATCAGGTCCTCGACCATGCTCTCATCGGGCGCGGCGCCAGTACGCTTGGCATCCTGAATCTTGACCGTCTCCTCAATCAACTCCTCGCGCGCCTTCGATCGGATCTCGGGCTGGGAGAAGGCCGACGAGCGGGCGCTCTCGACGGCCTGCTTCTGCAGACCCATCGAATAGGCCTTCTGCTTTTCCTGAATGATGGCGATGATCTGATCGCGCGTCTTGCCGTTGCTTGAGTTGGCCTGAATCGTCTCCTGAACGATCTGCTTCCAACGTGCGTTGACCGCTTCGGATGTCGCGAGTTGCTTCATGTTAGCTTGCGCGCGAGATCCGATGTCCGACGACAGGGCCATCAGACGCGCACGCTGCTCAAGCTCGTAGGCGGTTATCGGATCGCCGTTGACGAGCAGCGCAATGCGGGTGCCGTTGCCGCCCTTGCCTGTGCCTTGACCCGCTGACGCATCGTCTTTCGGGCGTGCTGCGACCTTGGGCTTGACCTTCGGTTTGGCGGCAGCCGCTGGTGGCTGTTGCTGGGGCGGTGGAGGAAATGCGCCGGGAGGAGGCGGCGGTTGCATCATCGGGTTCATCATCATCGCCCCAGCCTGGCCGGGCGATGGCATTCCCGGCGGAGGTGCGCCGATAATGATACCAGGGAGAGATTGCGGCGCCTGGGCTTGTGCGGCGTAGGTCATGGACAAGCCGGCAGCGAGCAACAGCGCTACACCTCGCAGCACCGGCGCATGAAGCGGCCGGACGGTGGTGCGACGCGAGGGGCTCGTCGTGTTCACATCCATGGTTCGTGCCCAATGATGGAGGCTGGCCTCCCGGACCCTTCGGGCGTGATGCCCGATGTGCCAGCTAAACTAATGGTAAGTCCAAGTTTTCCGCAACCCCACTGTGAAACATAGCGAACGAGAGTAGGGCTTTGGCGGACGTTACGCTCCGCCACTGAGTCGAGCGATGCCATTATCCACAGACACCGTGGCGTGGAGATGGCGACTTCATCACCCACAACCGCAGCTGGCGGGTCAAAATCGCCGGGTCCAGGGCCTCAGGCCCTGGTCAGGATGCTCGAAGGGCTGAAAGCCCCTCGAATTCACCCAGAGGGTGAATGGCTACCCATGCAAGGCGAAGATCGTCGTGCCGGCTGCGTCGACCGCAAGCCCCTCAGCGCGGGGTGGACTGATTATCGGCAAAGGTGTGGTCGAGCACGTTAGTCTTATAGCGGAACTCGCCGAGGTACTTCAGCTCGAAGCGGAACATCAGCGTGCGGTCCGGCTTGATGTCACGTGTTGTGTCCGTGATGTGCGTCTCGATATAGGAGGTCGTCATCACATAGCACTCGTCCGCATAGCGCAGTTGCGCGATGTTCTGGATCGGACGGCTCTGATTGATCGAGTAGCGCGTCTGGCCATTTACGCTCCAACGATCAGTGACCTTGAAGCCAAGCGTCGCCGTGATCTCCTGCTGGTCGTCGAGGAGATTGAGAGCGGGGCTTGCTGCTGTGTAGGCATAGCCGAACTGCGAGAACATCGGCCCGTAGTTCAAGCCGGCCAATGCGTCGACGCGACGAATATTCTTGGTCTGCTCGTCGATGCGGGTTTGAGCCACCGCCCGGAATCCCGAAAGCGGCGACACGTAGAGGCCGAACACGTAGTCGGACGCGCTACGTTCCAGACCTGTTGTTGGCGAGTAGAGGAACCGGCCATCGGAATCGACGCCGGAATTGCGGAAAATGTTGTCGCCGCTCAAGTGATAGCTCTGGCCGGCCAGTACCCTTACAGAGCCGCCTGAATTGGCTTGGAACGTGTACTGCAATCCGTAGTTCGCTCGCACCCCAGTATCGATACGATCGTAGCCCGAGGTCTTCTCCTCGAACAGGTTCATGTCGTCGAACACTGTGCTGCGGGAGTCGAGGTCGGGCGCCCGGCGCTGATCGACCCGGCTCTGCCGCGCGACCACCTGGGCGATTGGCGCCACGGTGTGGACCGCACCGGCGGTCGGCATCACCCAGGGATATTCGTAGAGCAGGCTAGCGGTCGCTACGCCGCGGGCAATCGTATCGTCGGCCTGGACGAGGCGGGTAACGGGATCGACCGTGTTCTGGAAGCTGAGGATGTCGCCGCGGACGTTGAAGGACGGTGTGAACGTCTGTCCGATCGTATCCGTGAAGGTACGCCGCCAACCAAGGCTCCCGGTCATGCGGTTGGCGTTGCTGTCGACTTTGCGGGCGTTGCCGGCACCGTCGATGAAGGCCAGATCCTGCCAATAGCTGATGACGTTCGCGTTGAACTTGACTTCACCGCCAACCACCGGCGCGCCGTAGACATAGTTGTAGTCGACGACAGGCAGCACCCGGCTCGCCGCGGATTGCGAGGGGTTCTGCGGAACCAGCGCTGGGTTCGTGCCCGGCGGCGTTGTGTCGAGGTCCTGGTTCATCACCAGTCCGCCAACATGATACAACTTGACGCCCAGGTAGTTACGCTCGCTTTGGCCGGCGACGTAAAACGTGTTGACCCGATCTTTTTGCAGGGCGCTGTCGAGTTTATAGAACTGGCGGAAAGCACGATCGCTCTCGCCGGTTACGTCCCAGCCAAAGCTCCACCATGACGTCAAGGAGAAGTTACCACGCGTCTGAACGCTCCCCCGCCAGCGCTCGCGCAGGTCGCCATTGATCGTCTGGTCGTTGTTCTGGTCGATGCCGGCCAGCTTGATGTTGTAGGTGCCGCTGAGGCTACCGACGCGCACTTTCTGCCGCCAGTCGCCCTGCCAAAGGATGCCCTGCTTGGCCATGTACATCGGGTGGAACAGGAAATCGTAACTGGGGTTCAGAGCGAAGTGGTAAGGCACTTCGATCCCCAAGCCGAGACGGCTGGAGCTGGAAGACTCCGGGAGCAGGAAACCAGACTTGCTCTTCACTGAGGGATCGGCGTGCTGAAAGTACGGCGTATAAAGGATCGGCACGCCGAACAACTCGAACTGCGCGTCCTGATAGGTAATAGTCGCCTTGTCCTTGTCGTGCACGATGCGGTTGGCGGCAATGCACCACAGTGGCGGCATCCCAGGCGCGCTCTTGCACGGCGTGAACTTACCCTGCTCGAACTCCACCACATTGCCGTCGCGGCGAATGGCGCGGCGCGCGACGATGCGGGTGTCGTCCTTGCCGATGACACTCAGCGACTGAACGAATGCCTCGGCAAAGTCCGCGGTCGTGACTAGCTTTTCGGCCGAGACGATCGCGCCATCGGGCTCGCGCATCTTGGCATTACCTTCGGCGGTAATGGTGTTGGCAGTCTGGTCGTAGACGACACGGTCGGCGGTCAGTGCATAATTGTTGTAGTAGATTTCGACATTGCCGCGCGCGATCACGCGGTTGTTGCGAGTGTCGTACTCGAGCTCGTCGGCGTTGAGATAAAGTGGCGTCGCCTTATCGCCCTTGCGGACTGGACCAACGATCGCTGAACCCTTCACATCGCCGAACGCGCGCTGGTCGCGCGGTGTTCTGGAGGCGCCGGGATCCACGAATTGCGCCTCGGCGGCATCGTAAAGGGTCGTGACAAGCAGCCCCGCACCCAGAAACAGCGCGGCCAAGGTGCGTGGCACCCGGCGCCCGTTCCAGGCTCCATTCCCGGTCGATTTCGGGATGGGGCTACGACGCATCACGCGTGCGACCTCCGTAGTCCGCAGTCCATTTTCACGTTACTAATCAGCACCTTGCATCGCCCCACCGCAGACACCAAGCCGAGCTCCGCCTGCACTTGCGCGCACGCTGGCCTCATATCGGAAGGTTGCTGCGAACCCCTACCGTTAATCTTCCCTCAACCTTCACCATAGCCGGTCCCCATCCCGGCCGGAATGACCTTTCCGACACACCTGGCACCAAATTGGTGAAATCGTTGACCGCATCTGCGCAAGGTGCCTAAGGCATTCGCTTCGCGACTAGGTCGTGTCGGAGACGCGCGCTTCCAGCACGGCCCTACGCGCGTAGCGAATATCCCTTTCAAACCATAACGGGACCCAGCAACAGCCACCGTCATCCGTCCTCCTGATGCAGAAGCACGGTCAGCGTGAGCAATATGGCGATCCCCACCGGCACCCAGACTGCCACCGTCGGTGAGACAAGGCCTGCGACGCCGATCTGCCGCGAGACCTCCGACAGCAGCAGGAATCCGAACCCGCCAACCATGCCGTAAACCACCATCATCTGGATCTTGCCGGAGCGGAACGATCGCAGCGATACCGTTGCCCCCATCAGCACCATGGCCAGCAGCAGCAAGGGGCGAGACATCAGCAACTCGTACTGGATCCGGAACCGGGAGGCCGAAAGCCCGGCCTTCTCTGTAGCCTCGATGATGCCCGGCAACTCCCAGAACGAGATCGAGATGGCTGTGCCCAGCGCATCGCGCACGCGTTCCGGGCTCAGGTATGTGCTGACCAAGAACGACGCATAGCGCTCGGGCGCTTGGCCGACGCGGGCGACGGTCGCGTTCTCGACGCGCCAATATCCGTCCTCAAGCAGTGCCCGGCTGCCGTCTACACGCTCAATGAAGGCCCCGGACTTGTCGTACTGGAACATCGAAACGTCGATCAGCTCCATGCCCCGCTTGAGCGCGGCGCGGGCGTTGACGACAGTCGAGCCGTCGGCACCTTCCTGGCGCAGCCAAGCGCCGTTGGCTTGGGACTGCATGAAATTAGATTCACGCCCGAACACCTGCGAGAACAACCGCTCGGCCTCGGCTCGGGCGGCCGCGGCCACGGGATTGTAGACCGTGATTGCGAACGTGCCGAGCAGCAGCGCGACGATGACCGCGGGGCGCAGGAATTGCCATACCGACATTCCCGCAGCCCGCATCACGGCGAGCTCGCTGCGCCGGTTGAGCATCAGCAAAGCCGCAATCGCACCGACTTGAACTGCAAACGCCAGCAGCAGTTCCGTATAGGCAGGCAGACGCAACAGCGTGAGCCAGATCAATGTGGTGGCGGGAACGCTGCCGTGCTTACCGGACTGCCGCAGCACCTCGACGAAATCGATCATGAAGATCAAAATTGCGCACAGCCCGAACGTGCCGAGCATGGCGGTCAAATAGCGCCGTGCGAGATACAACCCGATGATCCGCTGACCCATCATCGTTTGCCCGCCGTTCGTACCTGAACGGCAGCGGTTTCAGCACGCGGTGCTGGCCGCAGACGCGCCGTGACCGCTTCCGCCGCCCTCGCCACGCGCCCCCTCATACGGCTCGGCGGGCGTGAGCGTCCCCCAAATTGCATCGTCAGAATAGAGCCGGCGGCCAGAAGCAACGGGATGGCGTAAAGCAAAGGTAGCCACTTGACGTTGATGGCGACGAGATTGTTGACGGCGAGGCCTCCGACGCGTGAGCCGATACACAAAACACCGACCGCCGCGATCGCCTCCCAACGGTTCTGGCGGGTCGATTGTGCTCGACCAATCAGGGCCACGGCCAGCAGTACGAAGGCGAAAGCGTAGAACGGATTGGCGAACCGCTCGTGCAACTCGGCTCGGAAGTGGCCGGGCTGGCGCTTGAAGTCGGGATCATCCGGCTTGGGATAGGCGAGCTCCTGGAAATAGCGCTCGCGCGGCTTCAGCTCGACGTGGCTCGTCTTGGGCTCGAACCGGTCGAGATCGACGACATAGCTCTCGAACTCGACGATTTGCGGGGGCTCGGCGGTGCTCGTCCGTCGCAGCACATGCCCGGTCCGCATGAAGAGATAGGACTGGCCGTCTTGTTTGAGCAGCGTGCCCGTCTCGGCCAGATATGTGGTCACGACCTTGGGATCGCGGGTGTCGTGCATCAGCAACCCCTTGAGGTCGCCGTTCAAGGTCCGATCGCGGATGTGAAACGTCAGGCCCGCCTCGGGGCTGGAGAACCGCCCGGCCTGGATAACCTGGCCAATCAAGTCCGAGCGGACCTGGATGACATACTCGCGCAGCAGCTTGAGACTCCACGGCATCCCCACGTGGTTGACGAAGGCGACCGCCCCCGCCACCAAACAAGCCAGCACGAGCAACGGCCTGGCAACCGTCCACGTGCTGGCGCCCGACGCGGTCAGCACGATCAGCTCGCTGTCGCCGGAGAGCCGGTTAAGGGTGTGGATCACCGCCACGAGCAGCGCGATTGGCGCGATCATGCCCATCATGTTGGGCAGCGCCAGCGTCGTCATCTTGATAAAGGTCAGGGCGTTCTGACCCTCGGACGTGACGAGGTTGAGCTGACGCAGCGCAAGCGCGATCCATACGACGCCCGAAAGCGACAGCAGGATCAGCACCAATGCGCCGGCGGCCTGCCGGAAGACGTATCGGCCGAAAATGCTCATCCTGTGCCCATTTTGGCCGTGCCCGCATGGCAAGTGGCCACCTTGGCGCTTGTGCGCCCCATGCGCACGCCACCCCACCTTCCGCCGGTCCCATAGCACGGTGGCGGAATTTCGGCTGCTGCGTTGAAGACCCGCTAATGCCCCACTTGGCAGTGAGCATCACTGCGCTCTAGAAGTCATAGGATACGTATTCGCCGTCCCACCTCCGGCACCGCGCACGTTTCCGGTGTCTCGCGTCTTTCCCCATCCGACACGCAGGAAACCCATGTCCGAACGCCTCGAGATCGTTTTCGCACCCCTCAGTCATCCCCTGGAGCCTGCCATGGCGGTGCTTGCGGGTGAGGAAATGGCGTTGGGGGCTTTTGCGGCGGGGCTGGATTCCCGTAGCGGGGGCGCCTTGATGCGCGCTGCGGCGGCGGCTGGGTTCAAGGGCAAAGCGCGCAACGCCATCGAGCTGCTCGGCCACTCCGAGCTATCCCCTTCGCGCGTGCTGTTGGTTGGCGCGGGCCGGCCCAGCGAGGCCAAAGACAACGACTGCATCTTGCTTGGTGGCTACGTGTTCGGCCAGTTGGCACTGCGCAAGACCGTCTCAGCCAGTGTTGTCGCCGAGCTTCCAGGCAGCGATGGCCCCAAGAATACCGATCTCGCCGCGGACATGGCGATGGGGGCACTGCTTCGCAGCTACAAATTCGCTAAGTATCTGACCAATAACAGACCTGAGAAGCCCGAGGGTGAGAACGGCGAGGCCGCTCAGGGTGATGGTATCCAGCGGCTGGTGATCCACACCTCCGATCCGGACGCTGCGCGCGCCGCGTTCCAGCAGCGCGAAGCGATCGCGGGCGGCATTGCGATGGCGCGCGACCTCGTCAACGAGCCGGCCAACGCGCTGGGGCCCGTCGAGTTCGCCAACCGCTGCCTGGAGCTAGCGCAGGTCGGTGTGCAGGTCGAGGTGCTGGATCTGGCAGCGCTCAAGGCGCTTGGCATGGGCGCGTTGATCGGCGTGGCGCAAGGCAGCGTACGTGAGCCACGCGTGGTGGTGATGCAGTGGAACGGGGCGAAGTCGAAGCGCGCCAAGCCACTTGCCTTCATTGGCAAGGGTGTGACGTTCGATACCGGCGGCTATTCGATCAAACCTGCGGCTGGCATGGAGGACATGAAGGGCGACATGGCCGGTGCGGCCTGCGTGGTCGGACTGATGCATGCGCTCGCCGCGCGCAAGGCGCCGGTCAACGCTGTCGGGCTGATCGGCATCGTCGAGAACATGGTGTCGGGCGATGCCCAGCGCCCCGGCGATATCGTCACCTCAATGTCGGGCCAGACGATCGAGGTACTCAATACCGACGCGGAAGGCCGCCTCGTGCTGGCCGACGTGATCTGGTACGCGCAGGAACGGTTCAAGCCGAAGCTGCTCGTCGATCTCGCGACGCTGACCGGCGCGATCATGGTGGCGCTGGGCAAGGAGCATGCGGGCCTGTTCGCCACCGACGACAAGCTCGCGGCCGAACTGATCGCGGCGGGCCAGGCGACCGGCGAGCGCGTGTGGCGCATGCCGCTGGATCGGGCCTACGACAAGATGCTCGACAGCAAGAACGCCGACATGAAGAACATCGGTGGGCGGCTGGCCGGCTCGATCACCGCGGCGCATTTCATCGGCCGGTTCGTGAAGGGCACGCCCTGGGCTCACCTCGACGTCGCCGGCGTGGCGATGGATTCAACCCGCAACGAGATCAATCAGAGCTGGGCCTCTGGCTGGGGTATCCGCCTGCTCGACCGGATGGTGGCCGACAACCACGAGAAGAACGAGAAGTAGCACCATTCCCCCTCGCCCCTCATTCTGCAAGAAGGATGAGGGGCGGCAATATGAGTGTCTGAGCGGCCTAAATTGGCTGTCAGTCTGGACTTCTCAAGTCTATTTTCCATAATATATCTTATGCGAAGCGCTCCGCCCGCCCGGAAACCCTACAGGCTTGTCAGTTTCTGAAGGCGATTTTTCGGGGTCGGAATCTGGGCTGTGCTGTCCGTTCGTTCAAGTCCGTCGTGGCACCACGTTCCTGAGCTTATTGTGCAGCCTTGCTGGCCTCCGCTGGTGGCGGTGACGCCGTGGCCGTCGCGGGCGGTGCCGCTGGCTTCGCCACGACTGGTGTCGCCTTCTTTATCGCCGGCTTGGCTGCCTTCGCTGGAGCCGCCGGTTTTTCCGGCTCGCTCCCCAGGAAGCTGAACAGGGACGACATCGGCGCGGTCTCGCTTACGCCGCCTGCGTAGCTCTGCATCACTCTCACCTTCGCGCCGACCTTCGCGATACTGGCGAGGTGCACGACGTGTTCGTTCGTCAACCGGAAGCAACCGGAGGAGTTTGCCCGTCCCACGGTGCGGTCGTTGTTGGTGCCGTGGATGCGATAGATGGTGTTGCCGAGATAGAGTGCGCGCGCGCCTTGCGGATTCTTGAGCCCGCCCGTCACTGTGATGGGCAGGCCGGGAACGCGCTTGTGCATCTCCGGCGGGGGCGTCCACGACGGCCACGCGGTGATCCGACTGATGCGCTCGTTGCCGGACCACGTGAAGCCATCCCGGCCGACGGAGATCGGGTACGCATAAGCTTTCTTTCCCGGCAGCACGTAGTAGAGTTTTTTGCCCTGCGTATCCACGATGATCGTGCCCGGATCTTCGGCTTGATCGAAGTAGACGATCGGCGGCTCGGCGGGGGGAATGTCGGGGCGCTCGCCGCCGTCCATGTGCTTGGGGTAGACGGTCGGGCCGTGGGATGCGCGCCGCGCGGCGCGCTCGGCCTCCGACTGCTCGGTCGCTCTGCGGGCGTCGCTCTCGAAGACCGGGGTCGAGCCGGACCAGCCCTGCGCGAACGCGGGTCCCGCCGCGACGACGAGACTGACGAGCAGCGCCGGCAGTCGTGCGATCGAAGTTCTCATATTCATGCCTCAAGATCCGTGCTGTCGGCTGACCCGCCATGAGATACGCGAGAGGAAGGCCCCGGCACAAGTTGCCCGTGCGCCATCCCTTCTTCGCTGATGGTCCGTGTGGCATTCCTGCACGAGCAGGAGAATACGCGGCTCGACGGCCGAAGTATGATCAGTGATCGCAGTTTCTGGCCCATTGCAACCTTTGTGTTATGGAAGCAGCAGCGTCATGTCTCGGGGGCTGCCAGCGCGAAAGGCCACCTCATCCACCCCTACATTGTTGTTACCACGTGCCATCTGAGGTGTGCTGCCGCCACGGTCCGCGCGCTCGGACCATCTTTCCGTTCGGGCTACACCCGGCCCGCATCCTCCATTCGCCGTACCACTTCGGCGATCGCCACGGCGAACACGCCGATGGCGAAGCCCGTGAGCATGTTGACGCTGACCAGCACGCCCACGACCTTGGCGACGTCGAGCGACATGAACTGACCCAGCATCGTGACGACGATGTCGTCGAACTTCTGCTTGAGGATGAACAGGAGCTCGCTCGCCTGGGCAAGGCTTGGGCGTGCGGGTGTCTCAAACACCAGTTTGCGAGCGACATCCGTCGTGCTGGGATGGGGCAGGAATGAAACGGCTGCTGAATAGAGCACGCCGAGCGGGGCGGCCAGCCGGAAGTAGCCCCAGCGCGCGGGGTTTGCCCCCAGCGTCATAGATAGCCGCCGCAGCAGGCTCGAGCCCGCGAACACGCAGACGCCGAACACGATCGCCACCATTTGCAGGCGGCTGGTATCGGTGCCCGAGAACGTCACCAGCGTCACGACGCCGGCCAGCAGCGCCTTGAGCGCTGCCTCCACGATCGCGAAGCACGCGCCGAGCCAGGACAGGGCATTGACCCCGCGCCCAAAATAGAACCCGATCTCGTTCTTGAGCCGGGCCTGCTCCAGCGCCAGCCCCATGACGAGCGCCAGTGCCGCGGCGACTCCGGCCAGCACGAACGGATAACGGTAGCCGAGCCACGCCACACCCACGACCGCCGCCAGCTCGATGGCGAGGATGACGAGGTTGATGAAGAACCTGACGATGAACATGCCCCTCGATGCTCCCCCAGCCTTACCCGTTATTCGCCTTCGCCCTGCGACCGGCGCCCCGCCTTGATCTCCGAACGCTTCTTCTTGGTGTCGATCCGCCGCATCTTGGAGCCATACGGCGTCTTGGTGGGCCTGCGCACTTTGGGCACCACCAGCGCCTTTTCGATCAGCTCGACGAGACGCGCGCGGGCGTCGTCGCGGTTGGCACCTTGAGTGCGAAAGCGGTTCGCCGTGATCACGATCACGCCGTCGTTGGTCGCTTTACTTCCTGCGAGTTTCTCCAGCCGCGCGCGCACCGCCCCCGGCAGCGACGGCGTGCCCCGCGCATCGAAGCGCAACTGGACTGCGCTCGACACCTTGTTGACGTTCTGCCCGCCCGGCCCCGATGCGCGCACGAACGTTTCCACGAGCTCGTCGTCGGGGATTTCGATCGAATCTGAGATGCGAAGCATGAGTTGGCAGCCTGACGGAAAGCGCGGACTTCGTGCTAACAGAGGCATCGATCCATGACCAGGGCTGCACCGGTCGCATATCACGAAGGCCAACGCATGACAGATGACGCCACCGGACAGGGAATGCCCACGCTGGCCGATCTGATCGGCGTGATGGCCGCGCTGCGCACGCCCGTCACCGGCTGCCCATGGGATCTGGAGCAGAACTTCGAGACCATCGCGCCCTATACGATCGAGGAGGCCTACGAAGTCGCGGACGCGATCGCGCGGGCCGACCTTGCCGATCTCAAGGACGAACTCGGCGATTTGCTGCTGCAGGTCGTCTACCATGCCCGGATTGCCGAGGAGCAGGGCGCGTTCGCCTTCCCCGACGTGGTCGAGGCCATCACCACCAAGATGATCCGCCGGCATCCCCACGTGTTCGGCGATGCGCAGGCCCGTATATCGGGAATGGCCAAGGGCGCCTGGGACCGCATCAAAGCCGAGGAGAGGGCGGCCAAGGCTGCGGAGCGGGCGCGGCTTGGAGGCGCCACACCAGAAGCGGCGTCGCTGCTCGACGACGTCCCCGCGGGAATGCCCGGCCTGACGCGCGCCGTGAAACTTCAGGAAAAGGCCGCCAAGGTCGGTTTCGATTGGCCCTCGCTCGCGCCCGTGCTGGACAAGATGAAGGAGGAGCTGGCGGAGCTGGAGGAGGCCCTGAAGGGTGTCAGCCCCTCTGGGTCTGACACCGAAACGCCGTCCGCAAAGGTTGGCGGTTCGGCATCGGTCCCTATCGATGGTGTCAGACCCGGAGGGTCCGACACCGCCGCGATCGAGGAGGAATTCGGCGATCTGTTGTTTGTGATGGCCAACGTCGCGCGCCATCTCAAGATCGATCCGGAGGCCGCTCTACGGCGCGCCAACCGGAAGTTCCAGCGCCGCTTTCGCCATATCGAGGCGCGGCTGGCGGAGGCTGGCCGCACGCCTGCCCAATCGGATCTGGCCGAGATGGATGGGCTCTGGGACGAAGCCAAGGCGGCCGAGCGGAAGGGACGCTGACCGAAAGACCGGGAACATAACCGCCAAATCACCATTGTCGCGGGGCGCGAGCTTCCGCATACTAGCTAGAAATGATGCAAAGGGGAGGAATGGCATGTCGGCGATGAGTGGATGGCTCACAACCGTATCGGCTGCGGCCGCGCTGGTCGCGGGAGCGGCGATCGCGCCAGCTAGCGCCCAACACTTTTATGAGGGCAAGCAGATCACTCTGCTCGTCGGCTCGGGCGTCGGCGGCGGCTATGACGTCTACTCGCGCCTCGTCGCCCGGCATTGGTCCAAGCACATCCCGGGCAAACCGACATTCGTCGTGCAGAACCAGCCCGCCGCGGGAAGTCTCGTCGCCACCAACACGCTCGCAAATACGTCGCCACGTGACGGGCTCACTGTTGGGCAGGTGCAAACGCACATGGCCGTCGAGCCGATGATGGGTGTCACGGGCTCGCTGTCGAACGTGAAGTTCGATGCCCGTCAGCTCAACTGGATCGGCAGCATCGCCAAGGAATTCCCGGTCGTCGTCGCCTGGCACACTGCGCCGATCAAGACCTTCAAGGACGTGATGACCCGCGAGATGGTGCTCGGCGCCAGCGGCACGGCCACATCGGATTCGGTCTATCCCCGTCTCATGAACGAGATGATCGGCACCAAATTCAAAGTGATCGACGGCTACAAGGACAACCCGTCGATGATCCTCGCGACCGAGAGCGGCGAGATCATGGGCCGCGGCGGCTGGTTCCTATCGAGCCTGATGTCAACGCAGGGGCAGCAACTCAAGGATGGCAAGCTTACGATCCTCGCCCAGGTCGCGCTCGAAAAGCATCCCGACCTGCCCAACGTGCCGCTCGTCACGGAGTTCATCACCGACAAGGACAAGCGCGCCAAGCTCGAGTTCTCGCTGTCCTGGCTACCGATGGGCCGTCCGTTCGTGGCTCCTCCCGGGGTGCCGGCCGACCGCCTCAAGATTCTGCGCGACAGCTTCATCGCGACCGCGCGTGATCCAGAGCTGTTGGCCGAGGCCAAGAAGATGAGCCTCGAGATCAGCCCCCTGACGGGTGAGGAGACCCAGGCGATGGTCGCGAAATTCTACGAGACGCCCAAAGACGTCATTGAGAGTGTGCGGGCGATCATGGTGCCGCAGAAGAAGTGATGTGAACAGGACAGACCATGGCAACCGCCTCCAATGCCGCGGTCTCCGCGGCCGACAAAGATAGTGCCGCCGGAAACAATGCTGCTGTTGCCTTGGCTGGCGTCAACAAGTGGTACGGCCAGTTCCATGTCCTCAAGGATATCGACCTCACCGTGGCCCGCGGCGAGAAGATCGTGATCTGCGGGCCATCGGGCTCGGGCAAGTCGACGCTGATCCGTTGCATCAACCGGTTGGAAGAGCACCAGTCCGGCCGCATTCTTGTCGAGGGCGTGGAGCTCACCAACGACGTTCGCAACATCGAAGCGATCCGCACCGATGTCGGCATGGTGTTCCAGCAGTTCAACCTGTTTCCGCACCTGACCGTGCTCGACAACCTGTGCCTGGCGCCTGTCTGGGTGCGTAAGATGCCCCGCGCCGAGGCCCAGCGCATCGCGCTTCAATACCTCGAACGTGTGCGCATTCCCGATCAGGCGAACAAGTATCCCGGCCAGCTCTCCGGAGGCCAGCAGCAGCGCGTGGCGATTGCGCGTGCGCTGTGCATGAACCCGCGCATCATGCTGTTCGACGAGCCGACCTCCGCGCTCGACCCCGAGATGATCAAGGAGGTGCTTGACGTGATGATCGAGCTGGCGCGCTCGGGCATGACGATGCTGGTCGTGACCCACGAGATGGGCTTCGCACGCCAGGTCGCCGATCGCATCGTGTTCATGGACAAGGGTGAGATCGTCGAGGAGGCGCCGCCCGAAGCGTTCTTCAATACGCCGCGCTCAGACCGCACACGCCTGTTCCTCAGCCAGATCCTCGGGCACTGATGCAAGCGCGCGGCGCCATAAGTTGCATCCACGATTCAACGCGGCAAGCCCGGGAACAAGGGCGTGCGCGGAGCCTGCAAAACGGAGAATAACGCAGATGAGAAGTTCGAAACTCTGGGTGGCCGCACTCGCACTTGCTGCATCAACGGCAGCACTGCCCGCGCTCGCCGGCGCCAAGCTCGACGCGATCAAGGCGCGCGGTCAGCTCGTGTGTGGCGTCAACACCGGCCTCGCTGGATTTGCGCTTGCCGACAGCACCGGCCGCTGGACCGGCATCGATGTCGATATTTGCAAGGCACTGGCCGCCGTGCTGTTCAACGACGCGAGCAAGGTTCGCTACGTCCCGCTCAATACGCAGCAACGTTTCACCGCGCTGCAGACCGGAGAGGTCGACATCCTCTCGCGCAACACAACCTGGACGCTGTCGCGCGACACCCAGCTCGGCCTCAACTTCGCGGCCACCGTCTACTATGACGGCCAGGGCTTCATGGTGCCCAAGAAGCTCGGCGTGAAGAGCGGCAAGGAATTGGACGGCGCGGCGGTTTGCGTGCAGCCCGGCACCACCACCGAGCTCAACCTTGCCGACTACTTCCGCGCCAACAACATGAAGTTCAAGCCGGTCGTGATCGAAAACCTGCAGGAGGTCAACGCTGCGTTCTTCGCTGGCCGCTGCGACGTGCTGACAACCGACGCCTCGGGCCTTGCCGCTGTGTTGTCGAAGGACGCGCCGAATAAGGGCAACGACCACATGATCCTGCCCGACATCATCTCGAAAGAGCCGCTCGGCCCCGCCGTCGCGCAGGGCGACGAGCAGTGGACCGACATCGTGAAGTGGACGATCTTCGCGCTGATCGAGGCGGAGGAGTATGGCGTCACGCAGGCCAACGTTGACAAGACCGCCAAGGATACCAGCAACCCCAACATCTCCCGCATGCTCGGCAAGACGCCGGGCATGGGGCAGGCGATCGGTCTCACCGAGGACTGGGTCGTGCGCGCGGTGAAGGCCGTCGGCAATTACGGGGAATTGTGGGACCGCAACATCAAGCCGCTCGGGCTGCCGCGGGGCCTCAACAATCAATGGAACAAGGGCGGGCTGATGTACGCCCCGCCGATCCGATGAGGTGTCGACGTGGTGTCAGACCCTCCGGGTCTGACACCCAGCACAACGGTTCCGCATGACAACTTCCACGCCGCAACGTGTCAACAAGGTGTCAGACCCGGAGGGTCTGACACCAACGCGGCGTCGCACCCTCTACGATGCCGAGGTGCAGGGCTGGATCTGGCAGGCGATCGTACTCGGCATCGTACTCGCGATCGTCTGGTTCCTCGTCCACAACACCCTGACGAACCTCAACGCCCGCAACATCAAGACCGGCTTCGACTTCCTGACGCGCGAAGCCGGCTTCGAGATCGGCGAGACGCTGATCGAGTATTCCCCGGCCGCCAGCTACGCCCGCGCGCTGCTCGTTGGTTTTCTCAATACCGCGCAGGTGGCTATCATCGGCGTCGCGCTCGCCACGGTGCTCGGCGTCATGGTCGGCATCGGCTCTCTGTCGCGCAACTGGTTGCTCGCGAAAATCACTGCGGGCTACATTCATTTCCTGCGCAACGTCCCCGTGCTCCTGCAGATCATCCTCTGGTACACGATCCTGATCTCGGAGCGGTTCCTGCCTGGGCCGCGTCAGGCCGAGCCAGTACTGGGCATCCTCGCGACGCAGCGCGGCGTCTACTTCCCGATCCCCAAGGCGCACGTGGGCTGGACGGCGGCGCTCATCACATTGGCGATCGGCGCCATCGCGTTCTACGTGCTGACGCGCCGCAACGAACGCCGCCGCGAGGCGACCGGGCAAGCCCCTTCCATGCTGCAGCCGGGTCTAGCACTCCTGGTCGGCGCTCCCTTCGTTGCCTGGGCGCTGGGTGGCGCTCCCCTGGCCATCGATTGGCCGGCCCTGCGCGGCTTCAACATCGCCGGCGGCGCGCGCGTAACTCCGGAGTTCGCCGCCATCCTGTTCGGTCTCACGGTCTACACCTCCGCCTTCATCGGTGAGATCGTGCGCGCCGGGTTGGTCGCCGTCCCCAAGGGCCAGACCGAAGCCGCCCGCGCGCTGGGCCTGAAGGAGGGCGTGATCCTGCGCAAGGTTGTATTGCCGCAAGCGATGCGCGTGATCGTGCCGCCGCTGACGAGCCAATACCTGAACCTCACCAAGAACAGCTCGCTGTCGGTCGCCGTCGGCTATCCCGATCTCGTCAACGTCGCCAACACCACGATCAATCAGACGGGGCAGGCGATCGAGGGCATCATCGTGATCATGGTCGTCTATCTCGCGACCAGCCTCGCCACGTCGGCTTTCATGAACTGGTACAACCAGCGCATCGCGCTGGTGGAACGCTGAGGGGACCGCGTGGCCGAGCGACCGATAGCGATCGAGCCGACATACGCTGCCTGGGCGCGCGCGAACCTGTTCGCGTCCCCGTTAAACACTGCGATAACGACGTTCCTTGCGCTGATTCTCGTTTGGCTGGTCCCCAAGCTGTTTTCGTGGGCGATCCTCAACGCCGTGTTCACGCCGGACCCCACATTGTGCCGTGCGACGAAGGGCGCATGCTGGGGTTTCATCGTCGAGAAGTTCCGGCTGATGACGTTCGCCACCTACCCCTACGAGCAGCAGTGGCGACCGCTCGTCGTCATCGTCCTGCTGCTGAGTCTGATCGGCGCGGCGATGAACATCAGCTGGTGGGGCCGCAAGCTCTTGGTCTCCTGGGCGATCGGTGTCCCGCTGATGTGGGTGCTGATGCGTGGTGGCACATTTGGACCTTACCTATGGCGGCAACTCATCGCCATGATCGTGCTCGCTACCGTCATTGGGGCTGTCGTAGACACGCGGAGATGGGGACGGTGGCTGTGGGTCTCGTTGGTCCTCGGCCTTCCATTGTTTTTGTTGGCGCCCCAAGCAAGCTTGATCGAACTCCCCCTCGTCGAGACCGAGAAATGGGGCGGCCTGCCGCTGACCCTGATCCTCGCCGCCAACGGTATCATTTTCTCGTTTCCGCTCGCGATCCTGCTCGCGCTGGGACGACGCTCCGAGCTGCCGATCATCCGCGCGCTGTCGGTCGCCTACATCGAGATCGTGCGCGGCGTGCCGCTGATCACGGTGTTGTTCATGGCGAGCCTGATGATCCCGCTGTTCCTGCCGGAGGGGATCACCGTCGACAAATTGCTTCGCGCGCAGATCGGCTTCATCCTGTTCGCTGCTGCCTATGAAGCCGAGGTGGTGCGTGGCGGATTGCAGGCGATCCCGAAAGGGCAGTTCGAGGCGGCGGACGCCTTGGGCCTGACGTATTGGCACAAGATGGGCTTCATCATCCTGCCGCAGGCGTTGAAGCTGGTGATACCCCCGATGGTCAACACCTTCATCGGCTTCTTCAAGGACACGAGCCTCGTCATCATCATCGGCCTGTTCGATCTGCTCGGCGCTGTGCGGCTCGCCTCGTCCGATGTCGAGTGGCGGCAGTTCTACGTCGAGGGCCTCGTGTTCGTCGCGCTGGTTTACTTCGCGTTCTGCTACGCGATCGCGTCGTACAGCAAGCGACTGGAGGCGCGGCTGAATACGACGCGATAGTAAGTTCGACGAAAGAAGCGGGACAATATTGGGGAGGACCCTATGAAAGTCATCAGTCTTGCCGTCGCGGCGCTTTCTTCCTTGCTCGCGGCCTTGCCGGTCGCCGCACAGTCGCAAACCTTCCCCTCACGTCAGATCACGCTGGTGGTCCCGTTTGCCGCCGGCGGGGCGACCGACATTGTCGCCCGCATCATCGCTCAACACCTGGGCACGGAACTCAAGCAGTCGATCGTCGTCGAGAACCGCCCCGGTGCCGGCGGCAATCTCGGGGCCAACGCGGTCGCCAAGGCCGAACCGGACGGGCACACGCTGCTGCTCGCTTCGACCGGCAACATCGTCATCAACCCGCATCTGTTCAAATCGATGCCGTTCGATCCGCTGACTGATCTCGCCCCGATCGCGCTGGTCGCGGACGCGCCGCTGGTGTTCGCCGTACCCGCAGACTTCCCCGCGAAAGATTTGAAGGAGTACGTGGCCGCGATCAAAGCCAAGGCGGGCGGGTTCAACTATGGCTCGGCGGGCGTCGGCACCATCCCGCATCTGGGCGGCGTGCGATTCCTGCGCACCGTCGGGGCTGAGATGGCGCACGTACCGTTTCGCGGGTCCGCCGCCGCCATGGTGGAAGTCGCGACCGGTCAGATTCAGCTCAGCCTCGCCACGCACGGCAGCGTTGCGCCGCTGCTCGATGCAGGCAGGGTCAAGGTGCTTGCCGTCGCCGGCGGCACGCGCTTGACCAGCTTGCCCGCAGTGCCGACAACGACAGAAGCGGGTTTTCCGGGCTTGCTGATTTCCAACTGGTTTGGCGTATTCGGACCCAAGGGATTGAGTGTAACGATCGCGGAAAGCCTCAACGGCAAGCTTCAGTCGATCTTCGCCGCGCCCGCCAACGCCAAGCTGCTCGAGGTGCAGGGGATCGCCACGGTACGCATGGGTATCAAGGCGTTTGCCGAGATGCTCAAAGCTGAGCACGCCGAATGGAAAGGCGTGGTTGCGGCGAGCAACGTACAAATGCAGTAACGCACTCAGCGCCCTAACGCCTTGACCAGCACGCGCCCCGCGCCTTGCGCCTGCGACAATACCTGGCGCCAGTCCCACGCCCCCTCAGCGTCGCGCAACGTGCGCACGAGCTTGGTGCGTTGCGCTTCGGGAAGGCTCGACGCGATTGCGCCCCAGATCGCATCGACGTTGTAACGCGCCCGCGACGCACCCAGCGCACATGGTATGACATCGTCCGTCTTGAACCCGAGTTCGCTGGCCGCCGCCTCCACCGCCGCACGCATCGAGGCCGCCTTGGCCGACGCGGCGTCATTCAGGTTGTAGGGCGGCGTCCACTCCTGGAACGGCCGCAGCAAATCGACGTGCGTCAATACTAGCAGCACTGGCGGCGCGATACGGTTGGTCCGCGCTGAAAAGTGCGCCCTGAGAGCCGTCAGCGCCGCGCGGTCGATCTCGCGATCCGCCCGGTTCGCCGGTGAAACCCACAGCAAGAGGTCGGCACGTTCCGCCTCAGCGATCAGCGCGCGCACATGATCCTCACCTGGCGCCAGACCAGGGCTGTCGATCACGAGTGCCGCCGGCAATCCCTCGCGCGTCAGCCGGTACGGCGTGAACCGCGCAGTCGCCGGCAACGCATCGACAGCAGCGCGCACTTCCTCGCCCAACGCGTTGACGAGGCTCGACTTGCCAGCGCTCACCTGTCCCGCGACGAGCAATCGTAGCGGCTCGGCCTGTGCGTGCTCGACCGCTGCAAGATCGCGCACGCTGGCGTCCGTCACGTGCCCGGCGATGCGTTCCGGTGCGATCCGCAAACGTCCCCCGTAAAGATCGATCGCCGCGCGCCCGACTTCCTCGACGTAATGCGTGGCAAGCTTGCGCGCGACGTGGCTCTTGCCCCACGCCATCAGTTCCTTGCTGACGCGCTCGCGAACTTCGTTGGCCAGCGCCGAGGCGGGGTTCATCATCCGCAGCACGCGCCACACGCTCCACGCCTGCTCGGCCATCTCGATCGCGCCGCGCCACTCGTACAACGCCTTGAGCTGCGCCAGCGTGAGCCGATCGCCGAGCGGCACACTCTCGCGCACGAACGTATCGAGCCGCCCCGCCACACGCTCGACGAGCGCCAGCGCCTCGGGCGCGGTGAACTGCAGCAGCGGGTCCTTGCGCTCGGGATGAAGCGACGTCGCAACCGTTTCGACGGTGCGTTGGCCAAGCGCCAACAACGCTTCCCGCGAGCCCAACAATGCCGGGTCGGCCGATTTGACGTTCTCTTGAACCTTGGTCCAGGCCGCCTGTTCGGCCGGGGTCCAGGTTGTATCTCCTGGCGCGGCCCCGCCGGCATCTGTCGCAACCGCCGCGGGAACGCCTCGGATCGGCGCCAGCAACCAGCGCTGCGCCGCCCACGCCGCGACTGTCGAGATGCAGGCGGCAATCGCCCACGGGATCAGGTAGCCGTTCTGCCACAGCCAGAACGAGCCCAACGGCACCAAAGACAGCAGCGGCAACGCGAGGCCCGCGCCCACTATGGCCCATCGCAGGGCACGAATGGCCGGACTGTCGCGCCTCATGGCTTGGATGCCTTCGCATCGTCCTGCGCGCCGCCGGCCATGCCCATCGCCTTGCGCAGGCCTTCCTCGTAGGCTTCCCGCACGCCTTCAAGCCCCGCACCGCCGCCAGCGCGCCGCTCCAGATAGACGACCGCGGCCTTGCCCAGCGCAAATGTCGCTGCAAAGCTCATCGCCGCCGCTGCGGCAGCTCCCGCCGTCTGACCATACACCGGCACCAGTTTGGCGAGTTGCCTGGCCCCGAAGCCCGAAGCGATCCGTGTCAGCACGCCCGCGCCCAGCGCTCCCGCCAGCTCGCCCATCATTCGGCGGTCCCAACTCACGCCATGAATCTCGCCCAGGCTATGCAACATCTTGGCCTGGATCGCCGGCACCGCGACGGCGCCCGCCACCGGCACGACATCGGCGGCGGCGGCGGCGGTGGCATAGCCGATGATGTGCTGGTGCGCCCGCTGTGCCCGGGCGTTGACCGCCCCCGCCTCCGCGGCCAAGGCTTGCACGATGGCATCCGGCGCGATGGCAACGAGCGCCGCACGCAGCGCCTCCAGGCCGTAAAAACGGGGCTCGAAACCGTCGTCTTCCCCGGTGAAATCGAGCGGCACGAATACGATAGGTCCGCTGCCGGGAAGCGCCGCGCACTGCTCGCGCTGCCACGCCAGCGTTCGCAAGAAGTCCTTCAGCAAACCATCTGCCGCCGTTCCCTTGACATCGAAGGGGTAGGGAAGAGGATGGGACTCGCCGAGGCGATAGCCTTCGTGGAGGCACGTCTGGGCGACCAGAACCGGCCAATCCGGGTGCTTGGTGCGCACGGCTCGAACGACATCGAGCACGGCGTCCTGCGCTACGTCGCGCGCCTTCATGACGACCAGCAAGAGATGCGCCTGCTGCTCGGCCACCGCGATATCGGCGACCGGATCGTAACCGGCCTCGGCCAATCCGCGCGTATCGAGAAACCGGATCGCGGGCGCATCGGGTGGATAGTCGAACACGCGCGCGGTCGCCGTGCACGCTTTGAAGCCGTTGCCGACCTCGGCCTCGCTGGCGCCGGTCAGCGCGCGCACGATCGAACTCTTCCCCGACTGCACCTTGCCCAGCAACCACACCACGGGCGCGGCACCGGCGGCTTTGGCCGCGATATCGGCATCGACAGCGGGATCGCGCGCCGGCGACACGATGGATTTCCAGGCATCGCCGAGGTTATCGGTGATGCGGCGGCTCAGGGCATCGAAGTCGAGCAGCTTTGGGGTCATGCCACGACAATATAGGGTGCGACCGGTGCTTTTGATACGGGCGGCGAGGAGACAAATTTCGGCGCGCGGAACGTTTTGCCGCGCGCCCAACAAGGGGCTTGCGCAAATCAGATGAGCGGCCTATCTGGTGACCCTCTGCAGAGCGTCCTCGCGACAGCTCCGCAGTTCCCACGGTTTTGGGGCCATAGCTCAGCTGGGAGAGCGCTTGCATGGCATGCAAGAGGTCAGGGGTTCGATCCCCCTTGGCTCCACCAGTCGTCCCTGATCTCGCGTCACGCCGCCAAATAGCCGGGGAAATCCTTCATAACTGCACCGGCAACCCGATTGACGGGCCCGCGCATTCTGGCGCATGACCGGAGCATCGTTTCGGCCACCTCAGGCTGAACAATGAAGCCAATCCCCGCCCGGCACCGGCTCGATGCTGTCCGCGGTGGCCGGACATAGGGAGACCGCTCATGACCAGACAACCGCTGTCGGGCGACAAGCACGCCATGGCGCTGCGCACCGCACGCATGATGCTGGAGATCAAGACCTTCCAGTTCAATGCCGAAAAGCCGTTCATCTTCACTTCCGGCTGGGCAAGTCCGGTTTATGTCGACTGCCGCAAGATCATCGCGTTTCCGCGCCTGCGGGCCGGACTGATGGAGTACGGCGCGCAGACCGTCCTCAACGAAGTCGGTTACGAGTCGATCGACATCGTGGCAGGTGGCGAAACCGCCGGGATTCCGTTCGCCGCCTGGATGGCCGACCGGCTATCGCTGCCGATGCAGTATGTGCGCAAGAAGGCCAAGGGTTTTGGCCGTAACGCCCAGATCGAAGGCGAGGTTGTTGCCGGCGCCCGCGCGCTGCTGGTCGAGGATCTGACCACCGACGGCCGTAGTAAGGTCAACTTCTGTGAGGCCCTGCGCAAAGCTGGCCAGACCGTCGACCACTGCTTTGTACTGTTTTACTACGACATCTTCCCCGACAGCCAAAAACTGTTCAAGGAACTCGGCGTGGAGCTGCATTACCTCACGACCTTCTGGGAAGTGCTCGAGGCCGCACGCGCCACCGGCGATTTCGATCCGGGCGTGCTACGGGAAGTCGAAGCCTTCCTGAACGAACCCGCCAAATGGTCGGCTGCCCACGGCGGCATCTCCGACTTCAACGCCAAGCCGGCGGCGGCTTGAATCGCACCGACTGATCCCAATGACCTCCCGCTGGAACCACGTGCATGCGTACTGCCCCAACTCTCGACGAGCTCGCTGACGATCTTGAAGCTGGTCGCACCAGCGCCGCCAAGCTCGTCGAGCAGTGCCTCGCGCGCATCGACGATGCCGGGGGGGAGGGCGCGCGTGTGTTCATGCACGTGATGCGCAAGGAAGCGACCGCGGCGGCGGAAGGCATCGACAAGCTGCGCGCGGCCGGAGCGGGGGCTTCGCGGTATGCCGGCATTCCCATCTCGATCAAGGATCTGTTCGACATCAAGGGGCAGGTCACGCGCGGCGGCTCCAAGGTGCTCGACGACCGCCCCGCGGCCATGGCCGATGCCCCCGCCGTCGCACGCCTGCGCGGCGCGGGCTTCATCGTCATGGGCCGCACCAACATGACGGAGTTCGCGTTCTCCGGCATCGGCATCAATCCGCACTACGGCACACCCAAGAACGCCTGGGATCGCGCCAGCGGCGGACGGGTTCCGGGCGGCTCGTCATCGGGGGCGGCGGTATCGGTTGCCGACGGCATGGCGCACATGGGCCTGGGCACCGACACCGGCGGCTCCTGCCGCATCCCCGCCGCCTTCAACGGCATCGTCGGCTACAAGCCGACGGCTTCGCGCGTGCCGACCGCCGGCGCATTGCCCCTGTCCACCACGCTCGACTCCGTCGGACCGTTGGCCCGATCGGTTGCTTGTTGCGCTGCCGCCGACGCTGTGCTTGCCGGGCAACCGCATCGCAAGCTGGTTCCGGCGGATCTGAGCCGCCTGCGCATCGCGGTGCCGCAGAACTTCGTGCTCGCCGACATGGAGGAGAAGGTCGCGCAGGATTTCGAACGCGCGCTGTCGGCGTTGAGCAAAGCCGGCGCCAAGGTCGTGAAGCTCGCCATGCCCGCGTTCGACGACATTCCCCGCATCAATTCCAAGGCGGGCTTCTCCGCTGCCGAGGCGCTCGCCTGGCACAAGGATCTCATCGCCGCGCGCGGCCCTCAGTACGATCAACGCGTGCTCTCGCGGATCAAGCGCGGACACGAGCAGAGCGCGATCGACTACATCGCCCTGTTCGGCGAACGGGCGCGCTTGATCGCGGCAGTTTATGCCGGGATGGCCGACTTTGACGTGATGGCGCTGCCCACGACCCCGATCGTGGCCCCCAAGATCGCCGATCTCGCGGCCGACGATGCCTTCGCCAAAGCCAACATGCTGGCGCTGCGCAATCCATCAGTGATCAACATGATCGACGGTTGCTCGATTTCACTGCCGATGCACGCCACAGGGGAAGCGCCGACCGGACTGATGCTCGCGGCGGTGGGCGGCCAGGATGCGGCGCTGTTCAGCTTCGCGGCGGGCATCGAGAAGCTGCTGGGTGGCGGGAGCCCTTGAGGGCAGCCGCCCATACGCGCGAACTTTGAGCCGCTTCCCTCACCACTGCGTTCCCGGAAGCCGAGTGTAGCGAGGCTATCCGGGATCTTGACCCTTCTGATAGGGGTGAAGACCCCGGATCTTCACGTTCTGACCTATCGGTCAGAACGTTCGTCCGGGGACGCAGAGGAGATGTTTTGATAACCCACTTATCATTCGCACGATGATCGAGGGCGCTGTTCTACCTCTATCGGCGATCTACCGGCGCGACAGGCCGGCGATGATGCGCTCCACGTCGGCGGCTCCCATGCGGCGGGCTTCCTCGAACCAGCGTGTGGCCGTGGCGGCATCGCCGGATATGCCCAGCGCACCGCTACGCTTCAGCCAATCCGCATCGAACGACGCGCCCAGCAGGGCCGCTGCTTCCGCGGAGCCTTCCCTTGCTGCCCGTTCCAGAAGCGGGCGTGCCACCGCGATATTGCCGGACTGCAGCATCTTGCGTCCACGCGCGAGAGCGACCTGCTGCGACGAGACATCGAGGGCTACCGGCTTGGTCGCCACGGTCGATGTCGGTGCGGCAACGCGAGCGCCGGGCCGGGATGGATCTGGCGGCGGTGCAGTCGTAACGGTTGCGTTGCGCTGCGGCTGAGGCGCAACCGGGGGCGACGGTTGGGCCGCTGCTACGTCCGCAGGCTTCACCGGCGCGGCAGGAGGAGCAGCAGTGCGAACAGGAGCGCTGGCCTGTGGCGCGCTCTCGGCCGGTTTGGCGGCAAGTGCCGCGCCTGAAGCGGTGACGTGCTCGTAGCGGACCATCTGTTCGGCGAGCAGCTTGCCATCCGCCGTCACGAGCTTGGCGCCCAGCGTCATGGTGGCTGGACTGACGTCCGGGAGACGCAATTCGAGTTCGCCCAGTTCGAGCAGGCTCAGCAACCACACATCGGGCCCGATCGCGATGCCGCGCGACATCGCTGAGCGCTCCGGCACGCCGCGAAGCACCACGTAGGCGCCATCAGGTACGCTACCGGACGGCTCGATCGCCAACCGGACGAGATTGCGGCTATCGGCAGCGCTTGCAGCCTGGCTCGATAACGCCAGCCGCATGCCGTTCGGGTTGGTTAAGGCCGTGGTTGGGGCCACGGTCGCAGGGGCAGGCTGGGCCACCCCCTGTTCCACGTCCAGGGCAGGGGCCGATACAGGCATGGCCAGGGGAGTGGGCGGTACGATATGGACTGGGACGGGCGCGGGCCGTGCCGCCGTTACCATAAGCGTAATGTGCTCTTGTGCGAGCGTGCGGCTGTCACGGGACAGGAGCGCAAGCTCGAGCGGCAACGGCCCAGGCGCGCCAGAGCGCATGCTGATCTTAAGAGTGGAGAGATCTCCGCCGTCGATTAGCCAGTTGCCGCTACCGACTGAAATCCCATGCGAGAGCGATGCGTTCAGCGGCACGCCGCGCAGCACGGCGTACACACCGGCTTGGATCGGGCCCTTCATGTCGAAATCGAGTGGTAGAGCCGCATCGTTCCCGAGGATCAGTTCGAGTTGCCTCTCCGACTTCTGCTGCGCGCGTTGTGCCGCTGGCACGAGGTCTAAGAGGCTGCGCCCGTCACGGAATGCAGGCATAGACGGAGCGGGCGTTGCAGGCGCGCTTGGTTTTGGGGCAGCAGCGACGGCCTGTTGTGCCGTTATGGCGCCGGTGGCCTTCTGGGTGCCACGTGGTGTCGCGGTGATCTGTTCGTAGCCCAGCGCGCCCGCGACGAACACGCCGAGCGGCAGCAAGGAAACGCCGATATGGCGAAGCTTGTCGCCAAACGAGGCGCCCGCGTTCGGCGCAGTGGCGCCCGTCGTGACCTTGGTCCCGCTTTCGTTCCGGTTCATCGACGCCTCCACTTCTGGATCCACGCTGCACCTAGGTACAGCATAGCGCAAACTGCAAGATCTCCGCCAACTTCAAGCGAAACTCAGCGCGCCAGGGCCCGTACCGGGGCATCGCCCGCAACCCAGACCTCCACCCGCCGATTGAGCCGCTGGCCCTCCGGGGTCCCGTTGCAGACGACCGGGGCTAGTGCACCGTATCCTTTGGCAGCCACGAGGCGCTGGTCGAAGCCCGATCCGGCCGCCGATGCAAGGGCCGCCTTGATCTGGGCCGCCCGCTTCTGCGAGGTCGCCATATTCGCCTGGAACTTGCCGCCGGCATCCGTGAAGCCAGCCAATATGAGCCGGCGGCCTGCCAGTTCCGGCTCTTTCAGCACTGACGCAAGCCGCGCCACATCGGCCCGTGAGCGCTGATCGAGTTCGTTGGTCCCGGCCTGGAAACGGAACGTGACCGACAATCGCGTCGCGCCATCAAGATCCCCCAGCATTTGCCGAAGTTCCCCCATGTCGAAGGACGCGGCAGGCGCGTTGACGGTCCAGGCCATGCGCTCCGACTGCTCTTCGATCGGCAACGACGCAATCGATTGGTCGACCAGCCGTGCCGCCGTCGCCGCGGCAGCGACGTCGCCTGATTGGGCCAGCCGGACCAGGCCGCGCGCCGACGGAAGCGGCGGGTTCGGCGGGACACGCAGGGAAAGCCGGCGGATCAGCGGATACTCGCCTGTCTTCACGCCGAAGCCCGACGGCCGCGCGATCAAACCGCAGGCCATTTCGAGATTGATGGGCTTCGCGTTGCGCCGCGCTGCGAGGCCGACGATTGCAATTCCCCTTGGATCGGCCGCCGCGGCTTCGGATGCTTCCATGTCCGAGCCGACACGCCTGGCGCTACGCGAGGGGTCCAATCCGCGTGGGCGCAAAAGCTGGCGTGTAACCGTATCCATAGTCCCCGCGCCATCGGGAGGCAGGTACAGTTGTATGGGACCTTGCGGCATCCCCAGGTCGTACCAGTCGGTGATCTGACCCGCCAAAACCTTGGCCAGGTTGTCGATCGATATCGAAGCAGGAGCGGTTGCAGGAGCAGCGACCGCCGCCACGCCATCCAGGCCGACGACTAGTTCCAGGGGCTGTGCCGACACGGGCTGGGGCTTGGGTCGCTTGGCTGGACGCGCACGGTTCTGTGACAGCGGTTCGGACTCGAGCGGCCGGTCGATCAGGGCCATCGCGGATGTACCACGCTCGATCGATGCCAGAGCCACGGCTGTTCCGCTTGTCTGTACTTCGATGGTGGCGAGTTCGACGCCACGGTTGTCTTCGATGCGCAAGCGCGCTCCGGACGCCCCCTCACGCGGCAATTCCTTCACCGCCGCTCCGATGCTGGCGGCGTAATCTCTGACGAGCTGAGGAATGAATTCGGCCGTCAGCGCCGCCGATCCCTCGATCCGGAATACGTCGGGTTTGGCAGGGCTCGGCCGCTCGCTCATCGACAAGATCGCAGCCACGGGACGCCCGCAGGGATCGCCGATGCATTCGAACCGCGAGGCGTCCATTGTCAGCACGCCGGCAGTGCGCGATTCGATCACGTACTTGGCGCCATCGAAACCCTTGAGATCGCCGGTGATCTGGAAGCCGCCGCCACGCATGCGAAGCGTAACCTCGAGGTTGGCTTGTGGCGGCTGGGCTGCAAGCACGGTAGCCGGCGCCGCCTGCTGCTCACGCTCTCGCGTTAGCAGATCGGGCGTTCGCGGATCGGGCATCTGGGCGGGAGACGACATCGCGATCTGCTGCTGCACCACCGTAACGGGCACGATGGTTGTCTCGCGCCCACTGCGCTGGTCGATAGGCTGCGCGCTCGTCGACTCCTGCGCCTCGGCTACCTCTGGACGTGGCCGCGCCTGGGCGCGCGGCAAGATCGCTTCCGCGCTGTCCTGTTTCGCGCGCACCGCAGTGGTTGCAATCTCCGAGCGGTTCCCAACCATCAGGAAACCACCCGAGACGAGCACGGCCAGGCTTGCTGCGATGGCTGTCACGCGGCGTCCGGACGTCATCCAACGCGCATTTATCGGCGGCGTCTCGTCGTCCGAATGGGGAGGTGGCGAGAGGTCCTGTTTGCCGCGCGGCTGCCATGAATGTCCCGCGCTCGAAGGCCTGTCGCGCTGCAGATCGAGCTGGACCACGTTGGCGCCGTTGGCCTGCTCGATCGAGGCAGCCGCTGGAATCGCATGATCTAGCCCGGATCATGCACCAGGGCGATGGCGTTGACCACGGTGGCCGTTGGCGCGCTGCATCGTTCCGTCCGGCGTGACCGGATCGGCGCAGGTGAAATCGTCGTGCAACGCGTCAGGGGTTGATCTGCCTCGTTCGGCGGCTTGTCGGGGCAACAGCCCCTGCGCGTCAGCCGGACGGCGACAGGCCGAGCGCCAGCGAGCGGA
>CAMDPA010000011.1 GCA_945903565.1 Devosia equisanguinis
CCGACGACACCTACGTGGCTGATGATCCCGCAGCCCGCCTGGGGAAGGCTCGCTACCGGCGCTTTCTCGGCGAGATGTGGCGCCACCTGACGCGCCTCGGCGGTTACGATGCCGTCATCACGGGCAACTGGGCCTACTGGGCCGAGCGCGAGCTGGGCGCCGTCCTCGAAGAGCTCGGCGTGCCTTTCATCGTGCTGCACAAGGAAGGCATCAAGCCGCCCGCGCGCAGCGAACTGCTCCGCCATCTGTTCCGCAAGACGCGCGGGCAATTCATGGGCCGCCGGATGCTTGTCTACCACGAGGACGAGCGGCATCATCAGTTGCAGGGCGACATCGCGCGCGACGACCAGATCGTCATCGTCGGCATGCCGCGCATGGACCTGAACCACGCGTGGCGCCGTAGCGCGGCCGCCGGCGAGATCGCCGCGCGCGCCGAGAAGCCGCTCGCTCTGTTTCTCGCTTTCCTGCCGAACAACTTTCTGCCCAGCTACTCCGGTCTCGAGAGCGATCTCGCCTGGGCTGACCTCTGCCACGGCAGTCTGCGTGCGATGATCCGCCTCGCCGAGTGCGATCCCGGCATACGCGTAATCGTTCGGCCGCGCGGCCAGGAGCTGCCAGAGCTCAAGCTGTTGCTTGACGCCGCCGCGACCTCGCTCGGGCGCGCGTTGCCGGCAAACCTCAAGCTGTCCGCCGAGGGCGACGTCACGCCCCTTTTGCAGGCGGCGTGGGTGATCTGCGCCCACAACACAACTGTGATGTTCGAAGGGCTCGCGGTCGGCAAGCCGGTCGTCGTTCCCCAATTCGCCGAGGCCGAAGACGAGCGCTACAAGGGTTACATCGTCGATCCCGGCAGCGCTGCCGAGCTTGCCACCAGCGAGGACGACCTGCTCGCGCGCTGCCTTGAGCACTGCCGCAATCCGAAGCCGATCCCGGCAGACATATCGGTTGGCGCGAAAGCTTCCCTGGCGAAGTGGACGGGAAACGCGGTAGGAGACTCGGCAAGCCGCGTCCGAGCAGCGATACTGCGCGAGTTGTCCGCAGGCAGGACGTCACAGACCGCGTCCCGATAATGCACCACCACACGGCCGCAACGACCTTTAGCCCACGGGAGTGAAGAAATGGCGAGCGACAAGATTACGATCGGCGGCCGCAAGGTCGGCAAAGGTGAGCCGTGCTACATCATTGGCGAGATCGGCATCAACCACAACGGCGACATGTCGATCGCCAAAAAGCTGATCGACAAGGCCGTGCAGTTCGGCTTCGACGCCGTGAAGTTTCAGAAGCGAACCATCGAGGTCGTATTCGCGCCGGAGGAATTGGCCAGGCCACGTGAAAATCCCTTCGGCGCCACCAATGGCGATCTCAAGCGTGGCCTTGAGTTCGGCCAGGCCGAGTATGCCGAGATCAACCGCTACTGCCACGAGAAGGGCATCCAGTGGTTCTCCTCGCCGTGGGACGAGGGAAGCGTCGACTTCCTTGAGCAGTTCGACCCGGTCTGCTACAAGATCGCCTCCGCCAGCCTCACCGATACCGGCCTGCTCAAGCACATCAAGGCCACCAAGAGGCCGGTCATTCTGTCGACCGGCATGAGCACCGAGGCCGAGATCGATATCGCGGTGAAGACGCTCGAAGGTGCCCCGCTCATTCTGTTGCACACGATCTCGACCTATCCGTCGAAAGACGCCGAGCTCAATCTCGCCGCCATCAATTCTCTGCGGGCCCGCTACGAGCTGCCGATCGGCTACAGCGGCCACGAGGTCGGCGTGATTCCCTCAGTGATGGCGGTCTCCGCCTTCGACGCCTGCGTCGTGGAGCGCCATATCACGCTCGACCGCGCGATGTGGGGCAGCGACCAGGCGGCGAGCCTGGAGCCCGCAGGCATGGATCGCCTCGTCAAGTACATCCGCATGTGGCCTGTCGTTATGGGCGACGGCGTCAAGCGCGTGCACGACAGCGAGGTGCCGATCAAGCAGAAGCTCCGCCGCGTGGGATGATGACCTTGACAGCGACTGAAGCACAACAGCGAGCGGGCTCGAAGACCCCGCTCGTCCTCGGACATTTCGTCAACGCCCGCAGCGCCAACGTCGGCAACGGCGCTCTGACGGACGGGGCGGAGTTCCTGCTGCGAGAGGATCTCGGGCGCCCGCTCGAGTTCCGCCGCGAGGCCTGGGACGACTACAGCTTCGGCATCAAGCCGTTCGACCAGCGCTTCGCGGGGATGATCAATGGCCTCGATGCCATGATCGTCGGCGGCGCCGTCGCGATGAATGCCCGCCCCCATTATTCGAATGCCGGCATGCGCTTCGACATGCCGCGCGACCTGTGGAGCGAGATCAAGAAGCCGGTCGTGTTCTACGGGCTGTCCTACCGCCACTGGCGCGGCCAGACATATCATCACGCGGACAAGCTGGCGTGGACGCTGAAATACATCCTCGACCGGTACGACATGATCCTGGGTTTGCGCAACGACGGCACGCGCGAATGGCTGGCCGAGACGATCGGCGTCGAGGATGAGCGTCTGAGAGTCGTGCCGGATCCCGGCGTGTTCGCCATTGCCGACACGTCACATCCCTACCACGAGTTCGATCCCGATCGCCGCCTGAACGTACTCCTCGCCTTCAATGACGAGGATTGGGAAGGGCGCTATAACGTCGCCGACCGGCGCACCACGGTCATTCAAGGGCTCGTTCGCCCGATCGAGCGGATGATCGAGAAATGGGACGCCAACCTCATCATCGTCCCGCACTATTTCGACGATTACCGTATGGCCATCGACTTCGTTGATCGGTGTCGACCGCAGATCGCGCACCAGCGCATGATTGCGTCCGGCCTCGCGGGATTGCGTGGCAGCCGCGAGTTCTACGGCCGCTACGTCAAGGCCGACATGGTAATTTCGATGCGCGTGCATTCGATGTCGCCGGCCCTCGGCCTCGGCACGCCGATGATCCCGCTCGTCACGCAAGATCGCATGACGATGTTCCTGGACGACATCGGGCTACGCGACCTCGCCGTCGATGCCTTCGACCCCGACATGCCGGACCGGCTCGAGGCCGCGATCGATCGCACACTGGCCGATCCAGATGCAGTACGCCGCCGCTTCGCCGCCGCCCGCGCGTCGATGCGCGAGCGTGCACGGGCTTTCAATGCCGAAGTCGGCAAGCTCATTGGAATCGGCTGACATGACCAGCCCTGCGACCGAGCCGAAGCCTCCCCTGTTCGACCTCATCGTTTTCGACTTCGATGGCGTGCTCACCGACAATCGCGTCATCGTCTTCGACGACGGGCGCGAGGCCGTGATTTGCAATCGCGCCGACGGCTTGGCGTTCGACGCCTTCCGGGCGGCCGCCCTGCCCGTGCTGATCATGTCAACCGAGCGCAACCCCGTGGTCGCGGCCCGCGCGCGCAAGCTGCAGGTGGCCGTGCTCCAGGCTGTCGCCGAAAAGGGCGAGACGATCGCAACCTACTGCCGCGAGAACGGCCTGCAGTTGTCGCGGGTCGCCTTTGTCGGCAACGATCTCAACGATCTCCCCGCGATGCGCGCGATCGGGTACCCGATCGCGGTCGCCGACGCGCATCCGAAGGTCAAGGCGATCGCCTGGAAGGTGCTCGACACGCCGGGTGGCGCTGGCGCTGCCCGCGAGATCGCCGAGAGCATTCTCGGGCTGTTGTGAGGCGTCCGCTTGACCCACAGGAACACACGATGAGCGTACCGTCCGCCCCGCCCTCTGGCCGGCTCGAAGTGCTGGCGTTGGTGCCTGCGCGCGGCGGGTCCAAGAGCATCCCGCGCAAGAACCTGCGGGATCTCGCCGGCAAGCCGATGATCGTGCATTCGATCGAGCACGCCAAGGCCGCCCTCACAATCACCCGCGTCATTGTCACCACGGACGACTTGGAGATTGCTGACGTCGCCCGCAAGGCCGGCGCCGAAGTGCCGTTCATCCGCCCTGCCGATTTCGCGCAGGACTTGAGCTCGGACTACGAGTTCGTGCGCCATGCACTCGAATGGCTCCGCGACAACGAGAGCTATGTCCCCGATCTCGCCGTGCAGTTGCGTCCGACCACGCCCGTCCGGGACGTGCGCCTCATCGATCGCGCAGTCGAGGCGATCGCCGCCCGCCCGGAAGCCGATTCTCTGCGCACTGCCGTCACCGCCTGCTTCACGCCATACAAGATGTGGCACCTGGGCCCCGACGGCTTCTTGACGCCGATCCTCTCGCTCGAAGGCGTCGAGGAGCCCTGGAACCAGCCGCGTCAGATCCTGCCCGCCGTGTACCAGCAGGACGGTTTCATCGACATCGTGCGGCCTGCCACGATTTTCGAGCAATCGTCGATCACCGGCCGCAATATCCTCCCTTTCTTCATCGATCGCGAATCGATCGACATCGACTACGAGCACGAGTTGGCCGAAGCGGCTGCACTCCTCACGAAGGACCGCTGAACACGATGGCGCGCATTCTTCTTCTCAATCCGAGCCGCTGGGGTCGCGGTATCACCCCCATCTGGATCGCCAGCCATACCGCGGCGCTGCGGGCTCGCGGGCACGACGTCGGCCTGTTCGACGCGACGTTCTTCTCCGATTGGGCCCAGAACGAAAACACCTTCAACACGACCAACCAGCAGTACAAGCCGTCTGCCTACGATAGCATGGTGCACTTCTCCGACGTTCCCGTCCGCACTGCGTTGCAGGCGAAAATCGATGAATTCCAGCCGGGTTACATCTTCTTTGCCGCTCTCTCCTCGCACATCCACGGCGAAGGCGAGTACGCCGCCATTCAGTTCGGCCACGATCTGATGACCGCGACCAAGACGGATGCCACGATCGTTTGCGGTGGCCTTCAGCCCACCGCCGCGCCGACCGAAACCGCCGAGCGTTTCCCGCGCGTCGCCCATTTCATCCGTGGCGAGTCCGACCTCGTGCTGGCCGACCTCGTCGATGCCCTGGAGCAGGGGCGGCCCGCCATCAGCGTGAATGGCGTCGTTACGCGCACCTCCGATGGTCTAGCGAGCGCACCGCCACAGTCGCTCATTGCCGATCTCGATGCGATCGGCGCATACGACTACAGCCTGTTCGATGACCAGATCTTCCTGCGCCCCTACAACGGTTCCGTCGTCCGCGCCGTCGACTACGAGCTGTCCCGCGGTTGCCCCTTCACCTGCGGCTACTGTGTCGAGACCGTGATCCAGGCCTATTATGGCCTCACCGACCGCACGCCGCGCGGCGCCCTGCGCAATCCGCAGCGCTACCTGCGGCACAAGAGTGCACGCCGTATCTTCGAGGAGATGAGCAGCCTGTACAGCAGCAATGACGTGACGTTGTTCCGCTGCCAGGACACCAATTTCCTGACGATCGAGCGCAGCACGCTGACTGAGCTCGCCGACCTGATCGACGCCTCGGGCATGCCGCTGGAGTTGTACATCGAGACCCGCCCCGAAGGCGTAAATTCGAAGTCGATCACGCTGCTCAAGAAGCTCAAGGTCGATGGCGTCGGCATGGGCATCGAGCTCGCCGGTCAGCAGTTCCGCGAGGCGAGCCTCAACCGCTTCAGTGACCAGCCCGCGATCATCAGGGCCTTCCAGCAGCTCAAGGAAGCCGGAATTAGCCGGACCGCGTACAACATCATCGGGTTGCCCGACCAAACCGAGGAGTCGATACTCGAGACCATCGACTTCAACCGGCTGCTCGATCCCGACAATGTCACCGTGGCCTTCTATTCCCCTTATCTCGGCACCGACCAGCAGCGTGTCGGCGCTGAGAAGAGCTACTTCCTCGACTACGAGTTCGATCTCGACAGCCAGTTGCGCACCATGACGCGCCACGCCGTGCTCAGCCCCGCGACACTCGCCTTCTACAAGCGCTACTTCGTCCGCCTCGTCCGCGAAGGGCGCGATGTGCTTCCGGGATTGAAACGCGAAGCAAGGCTCGCCTGATACCATGCCTCAAATCAATATCCCGAACGACCCGCCGCTCGAGTCGTGGCCGCAGACCGGCCGTCTCGCGATCCTCGATCTCGAGTACACGGCCTGGGAGGGCTCCGCCGCCCGAGCCTGGTCGGGGCCAAACGAATGGCGCGAGATCGTGGACATAGGCTGCGTTATCGTCGATCCGGCAGACGCCTTCGCCGAAAGGACCGCCTACTCCGCGCTCGTCAAGCCGGAACGCAATCCCGTTCTTTCCGATTACTTCACAAAACTGACCGGCATCACCCAGCGAGACCTGACCGAACGCGGCCTCTCTTTGGCTGCAGCAGTCAACGGACTGGCAGAGTGCTTTGGCGACAGCATTCCCATCGTCTTCAACGGCTACGACGGACGAATCATTCACGAGAACTGCCAAATGCAGGGCATCGATCTGCCATGGGACACCGCTCGCATGCGTGACTTCCGTCCGCTCCTCGCCCGCACCCTGGGGCAGCCCTCGTCCGAGCTCACCTCGTCCGGCCTGCCCATGCTCGCCGGCTTCGATCTGCCCGGGCGCGGGCATTCCGCACTCCACGACTGTCGCGCCATCGCCGGATCGTTCGCCGTCTGGCGTCGGGCCGGCCGCCTTTGACAGCTGTTCGGTAGCTTTGACCGTGCACTTGCGCTCACACGAGGCCCTTCGCCAGCCAGCCTCCGTCCACCACGATGTCCTGGCCGGTGACGTAGGCGGAGGCATCGCTCGCCAGGAAAATCGCAGCACCGACCAGATCCGCGGGCTCGCCCCATCGCCCCAGCATCGTGTGACTGCGGCGCCGGGCATTCTGGACCGGGTCGGCGTGGCTGCCTGCCGTCATGTCCGTCGCGATGTAACCCGGCACGAGATTGTTGACGCGAATGCCGCTTGCACCATGATCGTAGGCCAGGGCTTGGGTGAGTTGGCTGAGCCCCCCCTTAGCCGCGACGTAGCCAGGATTGCCGGGAAAGCCGCGATGCGCTCCAAGACTCGTGACGTTGATGATCGATCCGCGTCCCGCCGCCGTCATGTCGGGCAGCACTGCCCGGACAGCGAGCAAAGGGGCCCGCAAGTTCGTTGCGATGGTTTCGTCGAAGTCGTCGATCGTGCCGCCGCTGCGCGTGATACCGGCTGCATTCACCAGAACGTCGATCCGCCCGGCAAGACCGACGAGGTCGCCGACCACGGCGGCGAGATCGGCTTCGTTTCGAACATCGCAGGAACGGTACACGCATCCCTCAGGCAGTGTCTTTTCAGGCCTGCCGGCGCGCGCGACCGCAAACACCGTCGCGCCTGCCCGCGCCAGTCCATCCGCTATCGCCCAGCCGATGCCGCGGGATGCTCCTGTGACTATAGCTCCTCTTTCCGAGAGCGAGAAAAGAGCGTCCACATAGTCTCGATGAGATTGGCTATGGCTGGTTTGGTTTGGCATATTTCCCCGACGATCGAATCCTGTTCCCGAAAACGAATTCTAGCAGGCAGATCGGTCTTCGGGACAAACTCGATCGCCATCGATGTCACCGAGCTGCCAAACCATCGGGAGAAACAAGTTGGGGGCATGAGAAACGACCCGAGAATCGACTGTCAGACGTGAAGGCTTTCGGACGCGATAGGGCGCGAAAGGGCACGGGAGATCAAGCTATGGCTCAAACTGAACTAGGCAACAAAATCGATCGCTGGCTGTTGAAGAAGGGCTTCCGCGCAGAGAAGCCACTCTCCACGCTTCGGCTCATCGAGGCGCGCCGTAAGGCGACCGACCCGCTGGGGTTCCTGAGCTCGAGAGGCGGCGCCGGCTCCGTCACCAAGGCGTCGAAGTGGGGAAGCTATGTGCCGCGCGGGACCGGCTACCGCATGTTCGAGCCCGGCACGTTCCCGGAGCTACCCGCCATCATTGCCGCCGGCGAGGCGATCTACAAGCGCCACGAGACCGAGCTCAACAAGGACGTCAACAAGCGCTATTTCTTCAACCTGATGAGCGAGGAGGACGTCGCGACCTACCCGGTATTGATCGACTTTGCGCTGAGTAAGCCGGTGACCGAGATCGCTACCGGCTACTTCGGCCACGTACCGCGGCTGCACTCGCTCGGCATCTTCTACTCTGCCGTCAACGACACAGTTGCCGGCAGCCAGATCTTCCATGTCGATGGCGACTGCCTCGCCCAGCTCAAGTGCTTCATCAACGTTTGGGGCGTTGAATCGGGCGGTGGAGAGTTTACTTTCCTGAACAAGCAGCAGACTACCGAGGCGATGCGCAGGACCGGGCTGCTCAAGACGATAACGGACGAGATCGTGGCCAAGAGCGTGCCGCCAGAGAATCAGGTGCACGTCTTCGGCGCGGCGGGAAGCGGCGTGTTTTGCGATACCAGTCGTTGCCTCCATCAAGGCAGCCGTGCACGGGAGCGCCCCCGTCTCGTCTTCCAGTTCCAATACGTGTCCAGGCCCGACGCGCTGCTTCAGCGCAAGGGCAAGGTGGGCGGCGGCCATGTCCATGTCACTCCGGCACTCATTGCCGGCTTGAAGCTCTCCAATCCGCAAGCGTCCCGGTTCGTGAGTTGAGCGCACGACAGCAGAACCGAAATCCACGATGTCCTGGCCGGGCACCCCGGCATTCTTCTTCGATCGTCTTCCGTGAGCGATCTTGTTCAAGACGCGAAAGTAACCCGTCATGGCCGCCAAGCTGGACACTTCTCCACATTCGATACCCGATCGCTCCGAACTGACGGTGCCGGACTCCGAGATCGAAGCCGTGATTGCGCGCCAAGCACGCAAGGTCCTCGATATTCGAAGTCCAGAATGGCAGCAGGAGCGCCTCAAGGAGATCTCGACGCGCAAGCTCGGTTGGCGTCGGCTGGTTCGCCGCTGGCTCTCCAGCGGTCGCAATGCCCGGCAGCAGGGCGAGGTGCGCAGCAGCTACGAGCAGCACTGGGAGCACAAGGATGCTCTCACCCGCTATGTCGTCGGTCTGGAGAACCGCACGCTTTGCGTCGAGTGGCGCGACAAGGGCATGCACTTGCAGCCCCAGGGCCTGCGGCACGTCCATCTGCTTTATCTGATGCGTGCGATCGAGAAGACGGGCGCCAAGAGCGTTCTCGAGGTTGGGTTCGGCAACGGTAATCTGCTGCTGACGCTTGCAGCGCGCTTTCCGCAAGTGGCGCTCAACGGCGTCGAGCTCACCGAGTCGGGCCTCGCCATCGCCAAGGATATGCAAACCAGCGACGTGCTTCCCCCGGAGTTCATCGCGGCTTCTCCCGCGCCATTGCTCGACGCGACAGCCCACCGCCGCGTCAGCCTGACTACGGGCGACGCGCGCTCGCTTCCCTTTGCCGATCGCTCGATCGACCTCGTCTATACGCGCCTCGCGCTGGAACAGATGGAGGCCATCCGCCACAAGGCTCTCTCCGAGGTCACGCGCGTCGCAGCCAGGACGGTCGTCCTGATCGAGCCCTGGCGGGATTTCAACTCGAAGGAGCCCGCCCGCTCCTATATCCACCGGCAAGGCTACTTCGCCGCGCGCGTCAAGGACATCGAGAAATACGGCTTCAAGGTCGTCCTCGCCAGCGAGGACATTCCCCAGAAGGTCCAGTTCAACGCTGGCCCCGTAATAGCCTTCCGCACCTGATGCCGATCCGCCCGCAAGCTATGCCCTGTCCGGCTGAAGGCGGCCGGCGCCCCACCTCGCACAGTACGCACTGATGTCATCGAACATATCCACATTGCATCGTTTGCGCCGCGCCGTGCAGACCGGAGCGATCTATTGGCTCGATCCCCTGTTCGCCGATCGCCATCCGGGCGAGGGGCTGAGCAAGCTGATCCGAACGGCGGGCCCGGCCGTTCGCCTGCTGCAGCCCAATGATCGCTGGAACCTCGCCGCCTTCATCGACGACTGGGCCCGCGTGCTGGACGAACAGCCGCTGCAACCGCTGCCGCCATCGAAGCGCATTTTCACCTTCGGCTGCTACCGCGGCCAATTCACCCGTGATCTCGTGCTTGCCTTCCTGCTGGCGTGGCGCGGCCACCACGTGACGTGCGGCTATCTTCCGAAGCTTCGGAGCCCCATCAAACCGCCTCTGGCCGATGCCGAGAACGTCCAGAGCTATCTCGCCGAGGTCCTCGGCAAGGTTGGGCCGCTCACTCGTGGCCGTGTCACGTGCATCGACATGAGCGCTTGGCGAGACAAGGGCGGCGAGATCGACGAGGCCTTCCTCGCCTCGATCTCGCGCGCGGACACGATCATGTATACCCGCCGCGAGAAGCTCGATCTCGGCGTGTCCGAGATCGGCCGCACCTATGCCTATTTCGAGACGATCGGGCGAGATGCGCAGAGCGCGGCGATGGAATTCTTCGCACGGCACGGGAGGGACTTCGACCTCGCTGTGATCGCCAACGGCGCGTCGTTCGAGAACGGTCACTTCTGCCATGCGGCCAAGCTCAGCGGGGTGCCCGTCAACACGCATGAGAAGTTCGCCTTCGCCAATGTGATCGTGGTCAACCACGGCGACGCCTTCTTCCACTTCAAGGACCTCGACCGCATCTGGTTCCGTCGTGACGAGCTCGGCTTCATGAACGAGCCAACGCGCACCGCGGTGATCGACAAGGGCTGGGATCTGCTCAATCAGCGTCGCGGCAGCACCGGGCGCGCCTGGGGCTGGCAGTACCAGAAGGGACGCACCAATCGCTCACCGGAGGACATCACGCGCTTGCTCGGCGTCGAGCGCGGGAAATTCGCGCTGATTTGCCCCAACGTCCCGTTCGATGCCGGCTACGAGGGTTGGCTCGAGATCTTCCCGTCGATGCGCGACTGGCTCGTCGAGACGACCCGCCACCTGCTCGAACACCACGACATCAAGATCGTCGCGCGGGCACACCCCGCCGAAACGCGGCCCGGCTACGGCGAGGAGAAGCTCGCCAGCTTGTTCGCCGAGGCCGGCATATCCTCCGATCGCCTCGTCGTCGTGCCGGGCGACGGCGACGTCAACACCTACGATTTGATGCCGCTCTGCCGTTTCGCCGCGGTCTTCGCCTCCACCACCGGTATCGAGATCGCAATGCACGACAAGCCCGTGCTCGCCGGTGCCAGCGTCTACTACGCCCGCTGCGGCATCTCCTTGCCGGCATCCACGAAAGAGCAGTATTTCGCGGCCCTGGACCGACTGGCCATCGGCGAGGAAACCGCCCCGGAGAGTCTTGCCGACGACGCAGCGATGCTCTATTTCATGTTCCACTATCTGCTGCAGTGGCGCTTTCCCTACGACAAGCCCAGCCAGATCACGGCCACGCCGCCTCGAAAGCTCGTTCGGTCACGCGACATCGATGTCTTCGCCGAGACGCTCGATGTTCTTGCCATGACGACCGAGGAGTTCGAGGCCGCGCTGCCTCGCCTCGTCCGCGCCGACCTGATCGATCGACGGTTCGGGCTTGCACCCTATGCTGCCGCGCCGCCATCCTCTGAGACCGAAGTTCCCGAATGAGCCAGCGCACTTTCAAGACGTTCTACAATGGATTGATCGGCGGCGTCGGCAAAGGGGTCGAGTTGATGACGCCGGCCGAGAGGCGGCGCGCCGCGTTGCTCATCGTTGGCTCGGTGATCAATGCGCTGCTTCAGATAATCGTCCTCGTCGGGCTGGTTGGTGTCATCCGCTTCATGGCGGACTCCACCGCCACTCCACCCGCCTGGCTCACGCGCATCATCGGCCCGTTCTCGCTGGCAACTGCCGACCGCAAGTCCCTGGGCGTCGCGCTCGCTCTTACCGCTGCGCTGCTGGTTGCGATCAAGGTCGGCTTCAGCTGGTGGCACGCCGGGGCACTCGCGCGCTTCTCAGCACAGTGCGAGAATCGCCTGAGTTCCTTCTTGATGCGACGCACCCTCTTCGCGCCCTTCGAGTGGATCGTCGGGCAGAATCCCGAGCGCCTGCGCCAACATCTTTTCGGCTTCGTCGCCACCTGGTCGCGCGAGTTCGTCCGCAACCTCATGCGCATCGCCAACGACGTCATCATGGGCATGTTCATCGTCGGCTTGCTGATCTGGTCTCAGCCGCTCGTTGGAGCGACAGTGGCTGCCGCTGGTGCGGCGGTAGGCGCCATGATCTTCCTGATCGTACGGCCTCAGATCCGACGCCTGGCTGAGCTCAAGCGTGTCGGCATTCTCGGCGCCAGCTCCGTCTCGCAGGAGTGCATTCACGGCGTCAAGGACGTGAAGATGGCCAGCGCCGAAGCCCACTTCTCCGAGCTGTTCGACGAGCAGGTCGCCATCTACGCCGGCAGCGATGCGGAGGCCCAGGGCTGGGCTCAATTGCCGCGCCACTTGCTCGAGATGCTGGCATACGGCGCATTGATCGCAGCCGTCCTGTTCGTCGCCTTGATGGGCGACACCCGCGACAATGTCGCCGACGCGCTCCTCCTTTACGCGCTTGCAGCACTTCGCCTATTGCCGATCTTCTCAACGCTCGTCGGCGGCCTGTCGAGCCTGGCGAGTTCGCTGCCGATCGTCTACGACTTGCACAAGCTCATCGACCAGACCGCGACCGAGGAGCAGGCTCAGTCGGACTCCGTCGGCACCGACTGGCGCCTCGTGCGGCTCGAGAACGTCTCGATGAGCTATGCCAGCACCAGCCACAGCGCACTCCGCGATGTCACGCTCACGATCGAGCACGGCAAGAGCTACGGAATCGTCGGCCCTTCTGGAGCCGGCAAGAGCACGCTTATCGATGTCCTGGCCGGTCTCCTGTCGCCGACCTCGGGCAGTATTCTGATCGACGGCACGCCGCTCGACCACCGCAACCGGCGATCCTGGCGCGGACGCTTCGGCTACGTGTCGCAGCGCCTGTTCCTGCTCGATGCATCGCTGAAACGCAACGTCGTGTTCGGGACCGTCGGTGCGATCGACGAGAAGCGGCTGAGTGATGCGCTCCGCGTGGCATGCCTGGACACCGTCGTGGAAAGACTTCGCGGCGGCATCGAAGGCAGCGTCGGACCGCAGGGTGCACTCCTCTCCGGCGGCGAGCGACAACGCGTCGTCATTGCCCGCGCACTCTATCGCGGTGCCGACATCCTCATCCTCGACGAGCCGACCAGCTCCCTCGACGTAATCGTCGAGCACGACATCGCCGAAGCGATCACGGCACTGCGGGGCAAGGTGACCACCCTGCTTGTCTCCCACCGCCTCGGTCTCGTGCGCCGGTGCGACGCGATCTGGCTATTCGAGGACGGCAAGCTGATTGGCAATGCGCCGCATGACGCGCTGCTCGCCGCGGCCGCGCTCTATCGTCGCATGCTCGAGCAGTCGCGAGAAATGAACGCCGTCTGACGGCAGAACCAAGTACTCTAGCCGCGATGTCCAGCTCAACACCGCCAATTCCGACTCCGCCAATTCCGACTCCGGCGCACCCAACATCGGCCAACCCGACATCGGCCAACCCAACATCGGCAAACTCCGACAAGGCCGCGGCCGGCCCCGCAGCCCGCGTCATCGCCGGCATGATGGGCACCGAGCCTAATGCCGTTCACGCCATCACCGGCAGTGCCGGCTCCGGCAAGAGCTACGTCGCGCGCGAGATCGCCGATCTGCTCGGTTGCTCCGTCTACTCCGCCGATTTCCGATTCATCGGCGATTCCGCGGCCCGCCGCGACCTCCTGTCCCGCAAGCAAGCCCGCTCGCTCTCCGATTTCCGGGACAGCGCCAACCAGTTCAACTGGTGGGACTGGAACGCCATCGACACCGACCTCGCCGACCTCGCCGCCGGCCGCGCCGTCACCATCCAATCCGCCTACGATCGTGCCTCGGGCCGCGCCGGCAGTCCCCTGGTCATCGCTGCCTCGCGTCAGGTGCTCTACGAAGGCGCCCTGCTCGGTCCGCCGCAGATCGTCCCCCGATTGCAACGCGTGTTCTTCCTTTGCACGTCGCCTCGCATCAGGTTCGAGCGCATCCTTGCGAAAGACCAGGGCCGGCGCAGCTTCAACGAGATCCTCGCGCGTTTCCTGATCACCGAATATTCCGAGACGCTGCATTACCGCGCCCTGTTCGCGGCCGCGCAGGATCGCATGCTGTTCATCGACTCCGAGACGGGACGGCCAGCGGGCAGGCCCGAGCTGCCTGCCGAGCTCTTCATCCCGCTGCAAGTGGCAAGCTGATCAATGCGGCGGGAAGAATGACGACGACCGAAACGAAAGCCGCTCCCGAGCGAGCGAAGGATCCGATCCACCGCGCGCGCGAGTTGCTCGGCGAGTTGGCGGTCGCGACGAGCGCCGACGAGCATCTTGCGATTGCCGCCGAAATGCGCACGATCGGCCGCTCGGATCTGGCGCTTCGTGCTGTCGATCGGGCCGAGCAGATCGCTGCCCGGTCGAGTGCATCGCTCTATGAGCGCGCTGCCGCCCTGCAGGCGCTGGGATATCTGGACGAGGCCCGCGAGACGCTCGATCGCATTGCTCCTGCCGATCGAACCTCGACGCGACTCGCGTTGTTGCGCATCAAGATCGCGAACAAGCTGAGCGGCGCCGGGGCCGCAGCACTCGACCATGGAGCGATTGCCGACGCGATCTGCTCCCGCGACGACCTCGCGTTGATCGAGCCGGCGCTGCCGCTGGTGACGATGAGCTATCGCGCGATGAAACGCTTGCTCGAATCTGCTCGGAGCGTCGACCCCGTTGCCGCCGGGCGCTTGCGGAGGCGCTGGCTCGTTGCACGCACCAAGCGGACTGCCGCCAAACTCGGCGCCACGCTGCTGCTAGGCACCGCCCGCCTTTTTTCGGGTGGCCGCCAGGTCCACATCGCCTCGATGGGCAAGTTCACTCGCCTCGCCGACCTCATCGACCGGATCGACCCCCTCCTGCGCACCTTGGAGGCCGATGGCGGCGCCCGGCGCCATCGCCTGTTCGTGCTCTTCTTCGGCGGCTACCCGAACAGCCAGCTCTACGACATGTACGGTCGCCACTGCACGCTTGTGCAGGCGACCTCTCGCGTCACGCGCAAGCTAGCGACGCTGACCTTCGACATGCTGCGCATGGCCGGCCGCGCCACCGAGATCACCACCGACTATCGCAAGATCGGTCCGCCGTTTCTCGCCCACCCAGCGGTCCTGTCGTTCCGTGATGACGAGAACAGGCGGTTTCGCGACGGCCTTGCCCGTTTGGGCATCGACAGCGAGAAGCGGTTCATTGTCTTCGGCCTGCGCGACATGGCCTACTACCAGTTCTACGGAGATGTCATGAGCATCCCCTTGGAGAAGCAGGGCAGACGCTCGGCGACCCACCACCGCTGCCCGCCCCTGGCGAGCTACGCGCATGCGGCCGAGCATTGGGCCGCGAAGGGCCATCAGGTCATCCGCATGGGCCTGCGCGTCAGCGAGAATTTGCCGGCGGGCCTCGATCCGCGCGTTCTCGACTACGCCGGGATGGACCGCAGCGACGAGCTCGACGCCTATCTCTTCGCCCGGTGCTGGTTCATGATCGCAGGCGATACCGGGCTGTTCTCCGGTGCTGCTGCATTCGACCGTCCATCCGTGCTCTCGGACCTGCATCTCGTCCAGAACACCATGTATTCCTCAAACAGGACGACCAGGAACATCTTCGTGCCGAAGCTGATCCGAGATGACCGGTCAGGCAGGCTTCTCACCTTCCGCGAGCAGGTTTACTGCAATAACTTCTTCGCGTATTTCGAGGATTGTCAGGCTGCTGGCCTCTCCATCGTCCACAACGAGCCCGAGGACATCGTCGATGCCTCGGTCGAGCTCGGTGATCGGCTCGAGGGCCGTCACATCGAAACCGCGGAGGATCTCGAGTTGCAGAAGGCCTACCACTCGATCTATCCGCCCGACTTCATCGGCTATCAGTCGAAGGGCCTCGTCTCCGCGGCATTCCTCCGCAAACACTGCAACCTCCTCGAATAGGCGGCGATCGAATGCTCGGGCAGTTCTATTCGGACAACAATGAGAAATTCAACGTGGTCATCCTCGCGGGTGGTCTCGGCAGCCGCATGGGGCAGGCTTCGGAGCACATCCCCAAGGCTTTGTCCAAGATGGGTTCACAGCGTGCCATCGATCTGATCATATCCAAGCTCCAGCTCATCGCGGGCCGCTACATCGTCGGCACCGGCTGGCATGGCGACCTGCTCGAGAGCTATATGCGCGGCCGCTTCCCCAACTCGGGCGTCATCTTCTCTCCCGAGCAGGTGTCCCAGCTCAAAGGCAATGCCTTCTCCCTGATGTATGCACTCGACAATGTCGACAGCCGCATGGGCACGATCGTGTCGTTCTGCGATTTGCTGCTGCTGTCGAATCCTCTCATTTCATCGAGCGCCCTCTATTTCGCGCACAAGGACACCAAGGGCGTCGTCGGCACCTTCCGCCACTCGGCCCAGATCAAGGGTGACGTCGTCAAGAAGGTCGTCGCGCTGGAGTCGCCCCAGCATGTCGCCGACATCAAAAACGGCGTCATCGGCTTCTTCGTGTTCAGGAACACGCTGCTGCTGAAGGAGATCACGTATTCGCTCGCCCGGGTCGGCAAGCTCAACGACATCACGAGCGACATTATCACCCGCTATCTGGCGGTAGAGGAGATGAAGGGCATCATGGTCGATGCGTTGCTCGAGTTCGGCAACGAGGATGATCTAGAGAAGGCGCGGCGCGCCTGGGAAAACTATTGAAACGTCGTCCGGCGACTGGGGCGTCGGCGACAAGAGGGGAAAAACTCCTGCAATGAAACTGAAGGTTCACGGCGCCGGCTCGATCGGCAATCACTTCTCGCATGCTGCCCGCTCGCTCGGCTGGTCGGTCGATCTCGTCGATATCGACGCCAAGGCATTGGAGCGGACCCGGCGGGACATCTTTCCGGGCCGCTATGGAAAGTGGGATGAGGCGATCCGGCTGATCGAGACCTCGCAGGCGCCGAAGGGCGGCTACGACATGATCGTAATCGGCACGCCGCCTGACGTTCACATGTCCCTCGCTCTCGCCGCAGTGGAGGAGAAGCCGCGCGCCGTGATCGTCGAGAAGCCGCTCTGCGGTCCCAATCTCGCCGGCGCGCAGGAGCTTGCCGACAAAGCCAAGGCCGCGGGTGTCGCGGTATTCGTCGGCTACGATCACGTCGTCGGCCGCGCCAGCCGGCTCGCAGGCGACACCGCCGTCTCTGGCGGCATCGCACCCTTCGCGACGCTCGACGTCGAGTTCCGCGAGCACTGGGGCGGGATCTTCAGCGCCCACCCGTGGCTCGCCGGTCCATGGGAGACCTATCTCGGCTTCTGGCAGCGCGGCGGCGGCGCCTCGGGTGAGCACAGCCACGCCGCCAACCTCTGGCAGCATTTTGCCCACGTCCTCGGCGCCGGCCGCGTCGTCGAGGTGCAGGCGACGCTGGATTTCGTCAAGGACGATCGCGTCGATTACGACCGCCTCTGCCTGATGCTCTTCCGCACCGAGTCGGGCCTCGTCGGCCGCTGCGTGCAGGACGTCGTGACGCAGCCGCCACGCAAATGGGCACGCATCCAGGGCGTCAACGGCTTCGTCGAGTGGCAGTGCGGCCGCGAGCCGGGCGTGGACGCGGTGACCGCCCACCTCCCCGGCCGCATTGCCAGCGAGACACGCATTTCAAAGACGCGCGCCGATGATTTCATCGAGGAGCTTCGCCACATCGAGCAGGCCCTCGCCGGTGATCCGGCGGACTCCCCGATCGCCCTGTCGCGGGGCCTCGACACAATGCTGGTGATTGCTGCCGCCCACCTGTCCCACAAGACCGGCCGCCGCATCCGAATCGACTATTCCCAGGGCTGGACGCCGTCCGCGCTCGCCGTGCTCTAGTGCCGCGATCGCGAACGAATTTCGCGATTCGAACGACAGTAGTTCAGTCAGAGCCCTACAGCGCTTTCCACGTAGGCTGGGTCAATCCAGGACGCGCGTAGCGCGATCCGGGAGCGACCCAGCAATCCACGGCATGCCGGAACAATGCTGGGTCGCGCTAGTGCTTGACCCAGCCTACGGTCGTCGTTGCTCCTTCGCGATTCACATCCAGTGGAAAGTGCTCTAGTGTGATCCGATAGAGAAGTCCGCCTCCGCGCCCGCTGCAACGACAAAGCGGGCTCTCGATCATTGCACTAGCCCGTCGTCATTCCGGAGATCCTCGCGATGCCTGAGACCCTCAATCAGTTCGATTTCGGCGATCTGTTCGTGCTCGACCTCGCCAACAATCACCAGGGCGATGTCGCGCACGGCACCGCAATCATCAACGGTTGCGCCGACGTCGTCGCCAAGCATGGCGTTCGCGCCGGCATCAAGTTCCAGTTCCGCGACCTGCCCGAGTTCGTGCACAAGGATGATCGCGCCAAGACGTCGAACAAGCACGTGCCGCGCTTTCTCTCGACCCGGCTCGACTGGTCGCAGTTCGACGAGTTGCTGGCCGCCGTCCGCAAGCGCCACCTGATGGCGATATGCACGCCGTTCGACGAGGCCTCCGTCGTAAAGATCGTCGAGATGGGCTTCGACATCATCAAGGTCGCAAGCTGCTCGGCGCGAGACTGGCCCCTGCTCGAACGCGTAGCCTCCTGCGGCCTGCCCGTGATCGCCTCGACCGGCGGGCTCGAGCAGCACGAGGTCGATGATCTCGTCAGCTTCCTGTCGCATCGCGGCTGCGAGTTCGCGCTGATGCACTGCGTGTCGATCTATCCGACGCCGGACGACGCTTGCCACCTTGGCAACATCGCTGGCTTCATCGAGCGCTATCCGGGCCGGACGATCGGGTGGTCCACGCACGAGCCGCCGCAGGACACGATGCAGGTGGCGGTCGCCCTGTCCCTGGGCGCTCGTATGTTCGAGCGACACGTTGGCGTCGAGACCGACAAGATCAAGCTGAACGGCTATTCCTCCACTCCCGCCCAGGTCGATACCTGGATAGCCGCCTACAAGCGCGCCCGCGTTCTGGTCGGCGATCGCTTGCGAGGCAAGCCTATCCCGGTCGAGCGCACCGCAATCGACGAGTTGAAGCGCGGCGTGTTCGCCCGCGGCGCGATCGAGCCCGACCAGAAAGTCCGCGCGGATCAGGTCTACTTTGCCTTCCCCTATCGCCCGGGACAGCTGTCGTCCGGCGAGTGGAGGGACGGCATCGTCGCCGAAGCCGGCATCCTCCCCGATGCGCCCCTGCCTCGGCAGGCAGTCACGATACCGACCGATACCGAGGTCGGCGTGATGAAGAGCGCCATTCACGACGTCAAGGCACTTCTCAACTACGCCCGCGTCGCCCTCAATCACGAGTTCACGACCGAGTACTCGCATCACTACGGCATCGCCAACTTCCGCAAGGTCGGAGCGGTGCTGATCAACGTGATCAATCGCGAGTACGCCAAGAAGATCCTGGTGCAGCTTCCCGGCCAGATTCATCCCTGGCACTTCCACAAGCTGAAGGAGGAGACCTTCATTCTCTTGTGGGGCGACCTGACCGTCGAGCTCGACCAGCGCCGCAAGGTGCTCCAACCCGGCGATACGCTCACGGTCCTGCCCGGCATCTGGCATCGCTTCTGGACCGACAAGGGCTGCGTGTTCGAGGAAATCTCGACCACGGCCTTCTCCAACGACAGCGTCTACCGCGATCCCGCGATCAACAAGCTGTCGAGCGCCCAGCGCAAGACCGTCGTCGACCATTGGGGACGGTTCCAGCTCACCGAGCAGTTGCGCGCTGCGAAGCTTCCGGCAGCGGGATGATCAAGGTCGTCGTCTTCGATTTCGATGGCACGCTGGTGGACTCCAACACCGCAAAGCACGAATGCCTGCACGCCGCGGTAAGTTGCTTCGCCGGCGGCGACGTTGCATTGCGCGCGGCGCTGGATATCGGCGGCAACCGCTACAAGATGTTCGGCGAGGTCGCGCGCCGGCTCGATGCGGCGCGCGACGATCTCGCCGAAGAGTTGACCGAGACCTACACGCGCTGCTGCGCCAATGCGATCTTCCGCGCGCCGGAGCGACGTGGCGCCCGCGCCTCGCTGATCGCCTTGCGCCGTATGGGCCTGCGCCTGTGGATTAACTCCGGCACGCCGCATCGGGACCTGCGAGAGCTCGTCCGCCGCCGGGGACTGATGCCCTATTTCCGGGGCATGCTCGGCAGTCCCACCCCCAAGAGCGACAACCTGCGCCGTATCATGCGCATCGAGAATGTACCGAGCATCTCGGTCCTGCACATCGGCGACAGCCCCGACGACTATGTGGCGGCACGTGAAGCAGGCACGTGGTTCGTCGCCATCGACGCCGAAAGGCGCATTCCCAAGCCGGTCCGCTTCGCCGTGGACGATCTCGTTCCGTTGGCCTCGGTATTGCGGAAGTTGCATCCGCAGTCCCGCGCGCAAGCTCTACTCGACACCGGAGCCGTCCGATGATCGCCGGTCGTCGCGTCCTTGCCGTCGTGCCCGCGCGCGGTGGCTCGAAGGGCATTCCGTTGAAAAACTTGCGCACCGTCGCCGGCCGCCCGCTCGTCGCACTTGCCGGCGACATCGCCCGGCAGGTGCCCGAGATCGATCGCGCGGTTGTTTCCACCGACTACCCCGAGATCGCCCGCGTCGCGCGCGAAGCCGGCCTCGATGCGCCGTTCTTGCGTCCCGAGCCGATCTCCGGCGACCGCGTCGGCGACTGGGACGTGCTGTCACACGCGCTCACCGCCATCGAGGCCAACGACGGCCAGACCTACGACATCGTGGTCATGCTGCAGCCGACCTCGCCGCTGCGCACGGCAGAAATGGTCTCTGCGACGATCCGGATGCTGTCGGAAGGCAATTGGGATTCGGTGTGGTCGGTGTCGGAAACCGATTCCAAGGGCCATCCGCTCAAGCAGCTTCTCGTTCAGGACGGCGCGATGGACTACTACGATCCCGCCGGCGCCAGCATCATCGCCCGTCAGCAACTCGTGCCGGTATATCATCGCAATGGGATTGCCTACGCAATCACCCGCGAATGTCTCATCGAGCAGCGCTCGATCAAGGGCCGCAGATCCGGCGCGTATGTCGTTCCCGGCGATCACGTTTCGATCGACACCGAATGGGACATCGCCCTGGTCGAATTCATTCTGGCGCGGCGCGCCGGCGAGGGGGCCGCTTGAAGGTTCTCGTCTTCATCGAGCACGACATCATCTGCCGGCATTTCATATCGAGTGGTGCGCTGTCTGAGCTCTCCAAGGCAGCCACGCTAAAATTCATCTTCCCCGATGACGGCAACAAACGAATGAAGCTCGATCCGGCGAAGCTGCCGCTCGACGCTCCCTTCGAGCGGCTCCCGATCGACCGTGTGCGGCAGCAGACATGGCGATGGCTTCTGTTCGTGGACCAGTTGCGTTGGAGGGCTGGCGAGCACGAAGCAGCTATTCGACGGATGCGGCGCTTGACGCTAGGATGGAAGGCCACGGCGCTGCTGAGGGCAGCCGGCCTCCCCATTGGCCGAACGATATTCAAAAAGGTCGTCGACCGCCGGCTGGGGCAGCACCCGATTTCCGCGCTCAGCGACTTGCTCGACCGCGAGCGGCCGGATGTCGTGCTACACCCCACGGTCCTCGACAGCGTGTTCCTCAATGATCTCGTCGTGGAATGCCGGGAGCGGAAGCTGCCGCTCGTCGCCGCGATGAACTCCTGGGACAATCCCTCGACCAAACGGTCGGTCGTCGGCAAGCCGGATCTGCTGCTGGTATGGGGACCGCAGACGAAGGCGCATGCTCAACGCTTCATTGGACTTGCCGATCACGAAGTCATGGAGTTCGGCGCTGCGCAGTTCGACGTTTTCCAAACTGCGCCGCGGTTCGACCGCTCGGAATTCTGCCGTTCGCTTGGGATCGACGCTGCGAAGCGGCTAATCCTGTTCGCGGGATCGAATGCGCAAACCGACGAGATCGGCACGCTCGACAGGCTGGATGCCGAAATCTCCAGCGGCACATTGCCGGACGTCTCCATCGTCTACAGGCCCCACCCGTGGGGAGGTGGGGGACGCGGCGGCGCGCGACTGGCCTCGAAGCAGTGGTCGAACATCAGGATCGATCCGACCATGAACGAGTTCATCCAGGGGGTCGGACGCGGCGAAAATCTCATTTCGCTTCCCGACTACAGGGATACGCACGACCTACTCTGCGCGGTCGATGCCGTCGTGTCGCCGCTTTCGACCATCCTTCTGGAAGCCCTGCTGCACGGCAAGCAAGCCATCGTGTTCATCCCCGGCGGCGATCTCGGCTCGGAGTTGCTGACGGGCAATCTTCCGTTTCTCCACTTCAGCGAATTCCTGCACTTGCCCGAGATCGCTACCGCGCGCACGTCGTCAGAGCTCTCGGCTAGGATATCGGACGTGCGGCACGAGCTTGAAACGAGCCAGCAGGACAAGCTGCGGAACGCCGCGGAGTGGTTCGTTCGTCCTTTCGACAGGCCTTGGCGGGAGCGCATCGTCGAACTCCTGTTCGACATCGTACGGCGCAAAGGGGGGGCACATGGGCGTGCCTCGGGCGCGTTGGCACTGGATGCGGATTCCTGAAATGCGATCGACCGCCTTTCTATTCAGCTCGGGGCGTCGAGAGCGGCTGCAGGGAGGGCGGCCGACCGAATTCCTCTATGGGTATGCGGAACTGGCGCGGGATGGTCGGCCCGTCGCAATGTTCGAGGAAGAGGATCTGGGCGCGGGAAGGCGCTGGCCCAAAGTGTTCGAAGCGGTGTCCGCGCGGATTGCGGGCTTGAGCGGGGTCAGTCCGCGCCTCGCGACCAGCTTGATCAAGGCGATCAAGGGTCAACTCGCGCCCTACGAGGTTCTGATCGCGACTACGCAGTCGATCGGGCTGGCGCTGGCGGCACTCAAGGCCCTCGGCTATCACGACAAGCACATCGTCGTCATGACCATGGGGTTGCTGGAGGCCGATGCCGCGGCATGGCGGCGGGCCATTCACCGCAGAGTGCTGCGCGGGTGTACACTGGCGGCGCTGTCCAAGCCCGAGGCTCAATCTGTGCGTTCCTGGGCGGGAGACCGCATCGACATCCACGACTTCACTTTCGGTATAGATCTCAAATTTTGGACGCCTGCGAACACAGCCGCGCGCTGCGACGAGATCCTAAGTATCGGAAACGATCGCGCGCGCGACTACGGTACTTTGCTGGCGGCATGGCGACCGACATTTCCCAAGCTGACCATCATCACCTCGCTTCCGATCTCGACCGATTTACCCAACGTCGTCATCGAGCGGGGAGACTGGCGCGGCGTCGCGATCAGCGATTGCGATCTGCGCAGCCGATTCCAGAATGCCCGCTTCATCGTGACACCCTTGTTGGACACGTTGCAGCCTTCCGGCCAAAGCGCGACGTTGCAAGCCATGGCGTGCGGCCGGCCCGTCATTATCAGTTCCAATCTTGGGCTGTGGGATCCCGAACTGATGCAAAGCGGAATTTGCCGGCTGGTGCCGCCCGGCGATACCGCCGCAATGATGTCGGCGATCGAGGATATGCTGGCGCGGCCGGAATCTGCGGAAGCGATGGGCGCCGCAGCCCGCGCGGCGATGCTGGGCCACGATGTCTCGACAGAAGTGATGGCGCGTCAAATCGAATGGCTCGCCGGATGAGAACAGCTCGGGTCTCTTGCCTCGATCGAAATCGTGAACCGGCGAGCGACCACGGTTTTCTACTCACACAACGGGCCACTCCGCATGACTGAAATCGCCTTCGACAAGTATGCGGTGAAGGGGGCCTATCACTGGGTCGAATGCCTCGGCCCGGTGCATCGGCTGAACGCCTACACGATCGGCCGCTACGCCATGGTGCTCAAGGCCTTGAGCGGTTCGATCGCCAAAGGCGACAAGGTGCTCGACGTCGGTTGCGGCGATGGAGCGCTCTCAGGAATGGTGGCGATGAAGCTGGGAGCGGCGGTGGAGGGCGTCGATACGACGCCACTGTCGATCGATCTCGCCCGCGAGCAGTTTCGAATTCGCAACCTTGCAGGCAGCTTCGCAATGATCGATGGCTACGCCTATCCCTATCCCGACGCGGCGTTCCATGCAGTTATCTGCTCCGATGTCATCGAACATGTAGGCCAGCCCAACAGCATGCTGCAGGAGATGTGGCGCGTGCTCGCACCTGGTGGCCTTCTGGTAGTGACGACACCCGTGCGCTATACCGAGGCCCCTCTCGATCGCATGCACGTCCAGGAATGGTTCCCGGAGCAGTTCCGCAAATTCTGCGGGGAGACGCTCGGCGTTACAGCCGATCTGCGCCTTTCGCACCCGGTCGCGCTGGCGGAGCTCTATGCCTCGTCCAGCCGTTGGATCGGTCGCGTCGCACGTCTGGCCATGAACATCCTCGCGAAAGCCGGTTTGAACCCGTTCGAACGGACGGCAGGCTTCCGGGCATTCTCCACCCAGACCATGATTGCGCGGAAGCCATTATGAAAATCGCGCTCGGCAGCCGGCCCTATGACGGCCCCTGGGGCGGCGGCAATCGCTTCATCGCCGCGCTGTGCGACGGGCTGCACGCCGCAGGTCATATCGTCGTGCACAATCTCAAGGACAATGATATCGATTTCATCGTCCTGACAGATCCGCGTTCGCGGTCCCCCAACGTCTGTTTCGGCGCCGGCGCGATCCTGCGCTATCTGGCAACGACCAATAGCTCGGCGATCGTCATTCATCGCATCAACGAATGCGACGAGCGCAAAGGCGAAGCGTTCATCAACGCCAAGCTCGTTCGCGCGAACTATTGCGCCGACTGGACTGTCTTCGTGGGTGAATGGCTCACCACGCTCCCTATCTGGCGCGAGCATCTGCGCACGCCCTGGCACACGATCCGCAACGGCGCCGATACCCGGATCTTCAACGCGGACGGCTTCGCGCCCTGGAACGGCGATGGCCCCTTGCGGCTCGTCACCCACCACTGGGGCTTCCACCGCATGAAGGGTTTCGACGTCTACGAGGCGATCGACCGCGCGCTGGACGACCCTGCCCTTGCGGCTCGCTTCGCCTTCACCTACGTCGGCAACCTGCCCAAGGGCTTCGTCTTCCGTAACGCCCGGTATGTCACCCCGCTGAACGGCATCTCGCTCGCCGCCGAGCTGCGCGCCCACCACGCGTATGTGACCGGCTCGATCAACGAGCCCGGCGGCAATCACCAGAACGAAGGCGCCCTGTGCGGTCTGCCGCTCCTCTATCGCAACAGCGGCTGCATGCCCGAGTACTGCACCGGCTTTGGCCTGTCCTACGACGGCCCGCAGGACATCCGCGCGACGATGGAGAACCTCGCCACGGAGTATCGCGCGCTAGTGGACAGGATGCCCGCATATCCGCACACCGCCGAGCGCATGATCGGGGAATGGATCGAGCTGTTCGAGCACGTCGTCGGTTCGCGTGATGCGACGCTTGAGCGACGCCGCCCTTTGCTGCGCCGGCCCGCGATCTGGCTGCGCAACATGGTGCCGCTATGAGCGGCGCAGCACCGAGGCATATGGCGTGACGATAGCCCCACGCGCGCTGATCTTCGGCGTGACCGGCCAGGACGGCGCGTACCTCGCTCGTTTCCTGCTGACCAAGGGCTACGAGGTCTTCGGCACCTCGCGCGATGCCGACGTCGCGCGCACGGCCGGCCTCGTCTCCGTCGCCGGTGAAGGCCGCGTCACGCTGATCTCCGCCTCGCCAGTCGACTTCCGGTCCGTCTTCTCCTCGATCTCTCGATGCACGCCGGACGAGATCTACAATCTCGCCGGCCAGTCGTCCGTCGGTCTCTCCTTCTCGCAGCCGGTCGAGACGATGGGGAGCATCGCAGTCGGAATGCTCAACATCCTGGAAACGGTGCGCCTTCTGAATCCCCGCATCAAAGTGTACAATGCCGGCTCGTCGGAATGCTTCGGCGACACAGGCGAGGAGCCGGCCGACGAAAGCACAGCATTCCGCCGGCGCAGCCCCTACGGCGTCGCGAAGGCTGCGGCGTTCTGGCAGGTCGCGAACTACCGCGAAGCCTATCGCCTGTTCTGCTCCTCGGGCATCCTCTTCAACCGCGAGAGCCCGCTGCGCCCGCAGCGCTTCGTAACCCGCAAGATCGTCCGCACCGCAGTCGCGATCTCCAAAGGCTCACCCGAGCGGCTGCGGCTCGGCCCCCTCGACATCACGCGCGATTGGGGCTGGGCGCCCGAGTACGTCGAAGCGATGAGGACGATGCTGCAGGCGGAAACCCCGGACGACTTCGTCATCGCGAGCGGCTGCTCGCATTCGCTCGAGGCGTTCGTCGCCGCCGTGTTCCAGGAGTTCGGTCTCGACTGGCGCGCCCACGTCGACCGTGACGAAGCCTTCGTGCATCCCACCGACATTGCGATCTCGCGCGGCGACCCCAGCAAGCCCAATCGCCAGCTCGACTGGCACGCCCGTGTCACCTTCCCCGAAATCATTCGCAGGCTGGTCGCAGCCGAGCTGTCGGCCGCGCAATCGGCGCCGTGCTGACAGCGAGCAACAGGCCGAGCAACAGGATAGTCAATCCGATGTCGATAAGCTCCTATCTCGTCCAATCCGCCGACGTGCTTCGCGACGCCGCGGCACGCGTGAAGCCCGAGCTGGTCGAGGAGGCAGTAACGCTCTGCGTGAATGCCCTGTCGACCGGCGCCTCGATCCTGGTGTGCGGCAACGGCGGCTCGGCCTCGGATGCGATGCACATCGTCGGCGAGCTGGTCGGTCGGTTCAAGCTTGAGCGACGCGCTCTTAAGGTGATTTGCCTGTCGTCGAACCCGTCTGTCCTGACGGCGTGGGCCAATGACTACAGCTACGACACCGTCTTCAGCCGCCAGGTCGAGGCCTATGCCGAGAAGGGCGGCGTGCTGCTGGGCCTCAGCACCAGCGGCAACTCGCCCAACGTCGTGAAGGCTTTCATCGCCGCCAAAGCCGCCGGGATATCGACCATCGCCTTGACCGGCGAAGGCGGCGGTGCACTCGCCGCGCATTCGACAGTGCTTCTCGAAGCCCCCTCCCGCTCGACGCCGCTGATCCAGCAGGTGCATATCTGCCTCTACCACTATCTCTGCGCCGAGATCGAAGCCAGATTGGCCGCCTGAGTCCCGATTACGTCCGCTGTCAGTCGCCTGGAGCCCTTGGTCCCGTGCAGAAGTTCGCCCGCCGTCAGCTCGCCCGCTTCAAACCGCTGTCGCGCGGAGCTCAGGTTCTTGGCCATCGGATGGTCGATGGTATCGGCCTGTCCCGGCCCCGGCCGCCTGTCGCTATCGTCATCGAAAAAGCCGACTGGGCGATCCGCTGGTACGGCACGTTCACCTCCGACGAGGCCAACAGGATCGAGCCCGGCATATCCTGGGTCACGACCGATCCCGCGCCGCTCGCCCGCGGCATCGTCGAGTTCGGCTCGCAGTATCAGTGGCTCGAGTGGCATCGGCTGATCTCGCCGCGTCTGCACACGGTCTCCACGTTCTTCCACGGCAAGCCGGAGGACGGGCCGGAGGTGGCGCGCCACGTCGATGCGTTCGTTGCCAGCGTGCCAAGGCTCGATCGTATCGTGGCCTCCGCCGGGATCGTGCGAGATCGTCTCGTCTCATGGGGCATTCCCGAGAGTAAAATCGTCCGCATCCCGATAGGCGTCGAAACCAACCGCTTCCTGCCGCCGACGCAAGAGCAGCGCGAAGTGGCGCGTGCGCGCTTTGGCATTGCGCCGCACGAGATCGTGGTGGGCTCATTCCAGAAAGACGGCAATGGATGGGATGAGGGTTTCGAGCCCAAGCTGATCAAGGGACCGGATATCTTCCTGGCAGCGATCGAGAAGCTGGCGCAGACACTTCCGGTCTTCGTGCTACTGTCCGGGCCTGCGCGGGGCTACGTGAAGCGCGGGCTGGAGCGATGCGGCATCCGATACGCGCACGACTATGCGCCGGATCGCGATGCGCTCGCCAAGCTTTATCATCCACTCGATCTGTATCTTATGACCAGCCGGGAAGAAGGCGGCCCGATGGCGGTGATGGAGAGCATGGCATCGCATGTTCCGGTAGTCGCGACGCGCGTCGGAATGGCCCCTGATCTGATCGTCGATGGGATCTCGGGCGCACTAGTGAACGTCGGCGATGTCGATGCCATCGTTCAACGAGCCATCGACATGGCAACGCATCCCGAGAGGCTCCACCAGCTTCAGCTGGCCGCACGGCGATCCGTGATGGCCGCGGACTGGTCGGAGGTGGGGCGACGCCATCTCGAAGAGGTCTGGCGACCGCTGCTCACCTCAGAAAGCTAATTGCCTAGACGTTGACCGCGGTCAACTCGTGGCGAGCGCGTGATGGCTTCGCCATTCGCCGGAAGGAATTCCCAACGAATCAATGCAAAAGCCCCGTTCGAACAACGGCTTCAACTCATGGGATTTATCAATCTCTCACCACAGTCCGGCGCGGACGCAATCCTGGCGAGCGGAGATCGGGGTCTGGTCGCCTAGGCTGCAGTAATAGCGCAGCTCTTGATACGAAAGCCGGCGCCCTGGCTGCTCGTAGCCCCGACCTCTCCGAGACTCGTAACCACCGCCACCACCACCGCAAAACGCGCGAACAGATATCGGAGTTTGGCTTCCCATGCCGCAGTAATAGCGTAGTTGGTCGCAGCTCAATCCTGATCCACGGCAGCCAGCACCACGCTGAGCCGTTGCTGGTAGGGGGAACGCGCAGGTGATCGCTGCCACAACTGAGGTGGCCCCGCTTGTTCGGACAGATTTTCCGCTGCGATAAGTGGAGGCTCTGCCGGGGTTAGACTGCCGAGCGGATCGGCAGGATGCAGTGTGGTCCGAAGTATGCCCGATCGGGCGTCATGCCGTCGAGGC
>CAMDPA010000012.1 GCA_945903565.1 Devosia equisanguinis
CCACCTCAAACCCGCCAGCGCTCGACGCCCAGGTGGACCGCACGACACATCCTGGAGCTCGCGTTGACACCTCACGTCCCGACCGCACAGGTTTAACGACGGCCTCTTCAAGGGGGAGGATAGAACGTCACGGGTTTAGTCCGCCCATCGACGACGCAGCGACAAACGCAGTGGGCGGACTAAATCCGATGACGTTCTTGGAGGGGGTGATCTGCGGCTGGCGCCGCGCTACGCTGCCCCTTGGCCAACGAGCGTGGACGCGGCGGGCCTGCGCGCGCGAAAAGATCACCCCCACCCCAAACGCCAGCGACTTAGCCTGCCCACGGCGAACGTGGCTGGACCTTCCCCGGGCAGTCTAAGCCGGTGGCGTTTGGCCCGCCCCCCTCCAGGGGGCGGAGGCGCGCGCGGCACTCGCGACGATAGAAAATTGCCCGCTGCCGGCATCGCATAACCCTCAGAACAAAAAACGGTCGCGAGGTGTAAGGGGAAGGCGTGGGGCTGAGGTGGTGTGCGTGTTGCCGCCGCCCGCGATCTGCGAAATGCGAGGGGGCAGGGGACCGCGGAGCCGCAACATCCGTCGGGCTTCGCGCAAACGGCGCTCAGCACCGACCTACGAGCGTACGTCCAAGGCTTGGATTACTTCTGCGGCAGGAATTCCAGGATGAAGTTCCGGAGCGGCTGGCTGCCGATATTCTTGACTTCGTGCACGATCGGCTCGCGCCAATTGACGATGTTCGGCTCGCTTTCGGCGATCTCCTCGCCCTTCCAGACCCATTGGTGCAGCATCGGGCCGTTGTTGAGGCGGATCTCGACGCGCTGGCTGTGGCTGTGACGCGCGCGGGTGTCGCCGACGGCCAGCTTTTCTTCGTAGATGAAGAACTTGGCGCCCTGGAACACCGCGAGGTTCTTCGGCGGCGCGATGATCTCGGGCGGCGATTTGATCGGCGGATGACCCGGCTTGATCGCGATCTCGTAGTAAGTGCCGGACTTTGGCGGCTCATAGGAATCGCCCGCCCTGAACACGGCGATCTCGGCCCGCTTCATCTTTCGCACGCGTCCGGCCGTTTCGAGCTGGAGGTCGCCCATGGCGAGGATCACGCGGTCCTCGCAACGTCCTGGCTCGGCACGTGCGCAAGGCGCGGTATCACGGCTCACACGCACGTAGGCGTTATCGAGCGAAACCGGTTCGATCTTCATCGCGCGCGGCGCCGTTTGGGCGCGTGCCAGCGAAACGGCGCCTGTAGCGGCAAGTGCGGCTGCGAGACCAAGTGCGAGCCGAGTTCGTGCGGAAGCAAGCATGGCGTATCCCCTGTTTGATCACATTACATCACTTCCGCAGGAAGCGCTGCGCCCGGCGTCCCGTACCGACCTCGGCGGTGTAGAGCGCGCCTCTGGAATCGATCGCGATGTTGTGGACCCACTTGAACTGACCGGCTATGCGGCCGGCTTGCCCGAAGCTCGAGAGCACCTTGCCCGTATCGCGATCGAGCACGACGATCTCGTTGTTGTTGCCGTCGGCCATGAAGATGAACTGCTGGCGGCGGTCTTTCGACAGCACGAGATCCCACACCGCGCCGTTGGCCAGCGTGTCCGCCGATACGCGGAATTCCTTTACGTATGCGCCGTCCTTCTTGAACACCTGGACGCGGTTGTTGACGCGGTCGCAGACATAAACGAGGCCGTCGTTCGAGAGCCGGACGCAGTGGACGGGGTTGGCGAAGCTGCGCGAGAACGCCGCCTTGGGATCGTATTTCGGCAGCGGACCATCGGCGGGTTTCTCGCCGTAGGCGCCCCAGTGCCGCTTGTGGGCGCCGGACTTCGCATCGAACACGACGATGCGGCGGTTGCCGTAGCCGTCGGCAACGTAGAGTTCGCCCGCGACGTCGTCGGTGACCATGTGCGCGGGCAGGCCGAGCTGCGTGGTGCTGTTGGAGCCGCCGGTCGAGCCCGACTTGCCGATTTGCATCAGGAATTTGCCGTCGGGCGCGAACTTCAGGATCTGGTGATCGCCCTTGCCGTTACCGGCGATCCAGACGTTGCCGTCGCGGTCGACGTGGATGCCGTGCTCGTTACTGGGCCATTCGTAGCCTTGTCCGGGACCGCCCCAGGCGCGCAGCAGCTTGCCGTTGCGGTCGAGTTGCAGGACCGGAGCCGCGGGTTTGCAGCAGCGCGATTCAGGCGGGGTCTTCGTCGCGCCTTTCTCGTCCTCGACCAGAGAGCCGGGCCGATGGATGAGCCAGATCGTATCACGGCCGTCCACTGCGATGCCGGCTACCTGCCCGAGGATCTGATGGTCTGGCAGCGGTTTTGGCCAATACGGGTCGACGGAAAAGCGCGGCGTGGATTGGCTGAAGGCGGCAGGCGCCAGAGTAATGGCGAGGAGCAAGGCTGCTCCAGTCAATCCGATTTTTCCAAGGAACGCCCGCATGCCCAATCCTCCCACTCGTCTTCTTGAGGTGAGGATAGACGAGCGGGCGGTCGTGGCGCCAGGGGGCGTGAGAGGGAGGGGGAGATGCTAACTTCTGGGGGTAAAGGTCCCGGATAGCCTCGCTTCACTCGGCTTCCGGGAAAGCAAACAGAGAGGGATGGGGCTCAGAGTTTGCGAGCCTTCTCAGATCCGCACCACCCGGATGTTGTTCGTCGTGCCGATGGTTGCGAACGGGATGCCCGCGATGATGACGATCCGGTCGCCGGGTTTCGCCAGCCCCTGCGCGAGGGCATGGCTCTTCGCGATCTCGACCATCTCGTCGTAGGTGTGGATCTCCTGTGTCTCGATGGAGTGCGTGCCCCACAGCAGCGTGAGCCGTCGCGCGGTAGCCGCAGTCGGGGACAGCGACAACATTGGCACCTGCGGGCGCTTGCGGGCCGTGCGCATCGAGGTTGTACCGCTGCCGGTGAAGGCAACGATGCCGGCGGCCCCGATGGCGTCGGCGACATCGGCGGCGGCGGCTGCAATAGCGTGCGCGGTGGTGTGCTCCGGCGTCGGCTTGATCGCCTCGATGATCGAGCGATAGAGCTTGTGGTTCTCGGTGTGGGAGATGATGCGGTCCATCATCGACACGGCCTCGATGGGAAAATCGCCCGACGCGCTTTCCGCCGACAGCATCACGCCGTCGGCGCTGTCGTAGATGGCGGTGGCCACGTCGGAGGCCTCGGCGCGCGTGGGTGAGGGCGACTTGATCATCGACTCCAGCATCTGCGTCGCGACGATCACCGGCTTGCCGGCCTGGCGGGAGACGCGGATCAACTCCTTCTGGCGGCCGGGCACGTCCTCCGGTGCGATCTCGACGCCGAGGTCGCCGCGCGCGACCATCACGCCGTCGACGAGGGCCACGATATCGTCGATGCAATCGAGGGCTGCGGGTTTTTCGATCTTGGCCATGATTGCGGCCCGGCCCTTGATGAGCTCCTGCGCCTCGATCACGTCGGAGGCGCGCTGCACGAACGAGAGCGCGACCCAGTCGACGCCGATCGATAGGCCGAACGCGAGGTCGCGGCGGTCCTTTTCGGTCAGCGGTGAGATCGGCAGGTTGGTGTCGGGCAGGTTGACGCCCTTGCGGTCGCTGAGCATGCCGCCGACCACGACCTTGGCGTCGAAATAATCGTCGCCGCATCCGGTGCACGTGAGCCGCAGCTTGCCGTCGTCGATCATCACGGCGTGGCCAGGCAGGATGTTCTTGACGACCTCCGGATGGGGCATCGACACCTGCTTTGCCGTGCCGGGCTCGCTGCCGAGTTTGAAGCGCACGGTCGCGCCGTTCTCGAGCTTGACCGGGCCGTCCTTCAAGGTGCCGACGCGGATCTTCGGGCCCTGCAGATCCTGCAGAATGCCGATGGGGCTGCCGACCTCGGCTTCCAGCGCGCGGATCGTATCGAAGCGAGCCTTGTGGTCCTCGTGCGTGCCGTGGCTGAAGTTGAGCCGAAACACGTCGGCGCCGGCGAGATAGAGCTTGCGGATCATCTCGGGCGAGGAGCTGGCCGGACCGAGCGTTGCCACGATCTTGGCCTTGCGATTGCGTCTCACGATGCTCTCCCGTTCCGTTCGGCTCAAATCATGCCCGCTTGTGCGGGACTGAGGCCGGTTGGGCAATGCTTTTTCGCTGCGTGCGCTGATTCGGTGTCAGCGCGAAGACGCAGGCTATGAGATGGCGGCAATCCGCGCTGCGATCGCGGTTATTTCCGATGCTGTCCGCTTTCCGCGCGGCGGCTCAACCGGGATCTGGGCGATAACGCGCGCTGGGCGGGGCGAGAATACAAAGATCACGTCCGCCAGTTCCGCGGCCTCGCTCGCGTCGTGGGTGACGAGCAGGGTTGTCACCGGGCGCCGCGAAACGAGAGCGGCCAGTTCGCGCCGCAATTCGGCGGCCAGCGGCGCATCGAGCGAGACGAACGGCTCGTCGAGCAGGAGAAGGCCGGGTTCAACCGCGAAGGCGCGGGCAAGGGCGACACGCCGGGCGAGGCCCAGCGACAGCTCGCCGGGATAGTGCGTGCGGTGCTCGGTGAGATGCAAAACGTTGAGCAGTGCGTCGATGTCGGCGGCGTTGACGTTGGGAGCCGGCAGGGTGATGTTCTGCTCGACCGTACGCCAGGGCAGCAGGCGCGGCTCCTGGAAGACCATGCCGAGCCGGCCAAGACCAGGGCGCCCGATCCGGCCGTCGTAGCCGTCATCCAGTCCGGCGATGCACTTCAAGAGAGTGGTCTTGCCGCAGCCGGAGGGGCCGAGGATCGCGCCGATGCGGCCTTCGCGCAGCGACAAGCTGAGGTCGCGCAGAATCTCGACCGGCGCGCCATTGGCGGCGCTGACGGATTTCGAGCGGATATCGACCTCAAGGCGTGCGGGGCCGCCAGCGGGAGACGCGTCGTTCAAAGGGTTGCACCAGGAGATATTCGATCGCGACGATCACGGCGACGAAGGCGAGAGCATAGGCGAGAATGCGGGCGACGTCGAAGAGCTGGAATGCAGTGCCGATCTCGAAGCCGACGCCGTTGGGCCGGCCGAGCAATTCCACCACCAGAACGATCTTCCAGACGAGCGACAGCCCTGATCGCGCCGCGGCCGCGATGAACGGGGCGAGCTGCGGCAGGATCACGTGCTCGAGCCGCATGCGGCGGTCGAAGCCATAGACGCGGGCCATCTCGTCGAGATCGCGGTCGAGGGTGCGGGTGCCTTCGCGCACCGTCACTGCCGTGTTCGGGAACTTGTTGATGGCGACCGCCATGATCGCTGCCGTTTCCGTCAGGCCCGCCCAGATGTAGGCGAGCACGACGATGACGAGCGCGGGCAGATTGAGCGCGATGATCACGGGTAGATCGAGCAGTTCGTCCGCGGTGCGCGAGCGGCCCATCGCGATGCCGAGGGCGATACCGGCGGCCATCGCAAGGGTGAATGCGGCGGCGACGCGGGCCAGCGTTATCGCGATGTTGGAGAACAGGGCGCCCGAGAGTGCTTCGGCGCTCATCGTCGCCGCCACGGCCGCCGGCGACGGTAGCAGACGCGGCCCCGCGATCAGCGAGCCGATCGTCCAGGCGACGAGCATGAGGGCGACGGACAGGAGGCGCAGCACGTTCGAGACAGCCCCCCTCAACTTCCCTGCGCCGGACGATAGAAGATCGCCGGATCGAGTTCTCGGGCGGGGCCGACGAGATCGGTGCCGCCAACCTCGGCGATGGCGCGATAGAGCGCACGGGCGTCGGCGATCTCGGCATCGAGCGGGCGGCTTGGGACGCCTTCGGCGTAACGCTTGCGATAGGTCTCGAGCAGCGCCGGGTCGCTGGTGCCGATGCGCGAGGCAAGCCGCTGCCATTCGCCGGCCGATCCCGCGAGTAAGTGCTTCGCCTGCTGGCTTGTGGCGAGGAAACGATCGATCGTCGTGCGGTTCTTTTCCGCCCACTGGCTGTCGAAGGCGAAACCAAGGATCGAGACTTTGCCCTTGGCGCCGAGGCTTGCCTGCACGTCCGACATTTCGATCAGGCGGCGATGGCCCTTGGTTTCGAGTACGGCGGCGAAGTTCCAGTAGGTGAGGACGCCGTCGAGTTCGCCTTGCACGAGTTTTTCCGACAGCAGGGGCGGCGCGCCGTAGGCCGGCGTCGCGGCGGTCTTGAGGTCGAGGCCAGAGCGGCGAGACAGTGCCTGCAGCATCAGCCAGCTCTTGTCGATCGGCCCGCCGGCGATGCCGAGCTTGCGGCCTTTGAGATCGGCGAGCGACTGGGCGGGAGAGGCGAGCGGAACCATCACCGCGCCGAGTGTGCCGCCATAGGGGTAGAACGCAAGCCGGCCGCCAAGCGCGCGCTCGCGGGCGACCCACAGGAAATCCGACACGATGATATCGGCCGCGCCGCCTTTGAGCGCGATCTTGCCGGCTTCGGGGGCGGCGAGCTCGGTGATGACGAGATCGAGGCCGGCTTTGGCGTCGAGGCCGTGCGCCTTGATGACGGCGAGTTCCCAGGCGAGCGTGCCGGTTTTCTGCGCGGCGATGCGGATGCGGTCGGCGGCGAGGGCGGGGTTGGCGCCAAGGGCCGCAATAGCCAGTGCGACAGCGACGATCAAGTGTTGGCGGCAGAGCTTCATGATCCGCCCCTCGTCTTGCGGATCATGCCGCTCTGCGGATCGTAGCCCCAGGCGGCCGCGACGAAGAATACGATGGCGCTGGCGATGACGACGGCGGCCGCGACGGCGTTGAATTGGCCGTAGAGCGCGAACCGGCACAACTCCACCGCGTAGGTGAACGGGTTGGCGACGGCCATCAGGTAGACGATTTCCGCGCCGCCTTCGCGTAGCTTCCACAGGGGGTAGAGCGCGGAGGAGATGAAGAACATCGGGAAGATCACGAAGTTCATGGTGCCCGCGAAGTTCTCGACCTGGCGGATGTAGACCGACAGCAGCAGTCCAAGCGCGCCGAGCATCAGGCCCGAGGCGATCAATGCGGGGAAAACGAGCACCCATCCCGACGGCTCGAACGTCACATCGAACAGGATGCAGACGCCGAGGAACACGTAGCAGGTGACAACAGACAGCACCGTGCCGGCGAGCAGCTTGCACAGCAAGAGCACCCAGCGTGGCAGCGGTGCGGTGAGCAGCAGGCGCATCACGCCCATCTCGCGATCGTAGACCATCGACAGGGACGACTGCATGCCGTGGAACAACAGCACGATGCCGAGCAGTCCGGGCACGATGTAGGTTTGATACGTGATGTAGGATTTGTAGGGCGGGATGATCGAGACGCCGAACACGTTCTGGAAACCGGCAGCAAACACGGCAAGCCACAGCAGCGGTCGCACCAGTGCCGACAGCAGCCGGCCACGCTGACGCGAGAAGCGAACGAGCTCGCGCGTGGTGACGGCCTTGAATGCCCTGGCGACGTGCAGCAGCCTCATGTCCTCCCCGATCCTTTTTGCGCTTGTTAGAGCATTTTTTTTGTAGGCTGGGTCAAGGCGTAGGCCGCGACCCAGCACTTACAGGCACCACGTGGATTGCTGGGTCGCGCGTCAGTGCGGAGCGATGCTCCGCACCGGCGCTTGACCCAGCCTACACTGCGGGAGCCCTTTTGATTCAACTCACGTGAAAAGTGCTTTCGTTGAGACTTATTACCCTAACGCTTATCCAACCGGCAGGGCGAATCTCCTGCGTCGTCTCCCAATGTGTCGAGCCTGTTGGTTTGATGCAGGAAGCCGTCGATCGGCGCGGTGCCGACGACAGCGAGCGGTGTGGTGAGCAGCATGGGCTGGCGCAACTGCTGGTCCCAGGGGCGGATGCCAACGGCTAACCCCTTGGCGCCGTCGATGCTCGAGGTCTGGCCGTCGGCGCCGGGCGCGAGCATGTGCTGGCGCAGTTTGGCGATTTCGATGCTGCCGGTTCGCAGCACGGCTTCGGAGATCAGTTTGACGGCGATCCAGGCCGCCCAGTCGCTGCTGCCCATCTTCGAACCGGCGGACTTCGTCAGGAAGCGGCCGTTCAGTTGTGGGCCGCCGTTGCGGTCCCAGGTCCAGTGCCAGGCTTCCGGTTCCAGGTCGATCGAGCCGACGACGGGGCGTGGGCGCACGGTGCGATAGGGGAGCTGCCGCGCCATTTCCAGGTCGCGATCGGCGACGAACACGACGTCGTAGTCGCGGTTGATCGCGGTCAGCAGGGCGGGGTTGTTGAGGTCGCGGTCGCGTGGATCGTTGCCCAGCTTGAAGCGCTGATGCGCGGCAATGCGCGCGCCGAGCTTCTTGGCGGACCGCAGCAGGGCCGCTGTCATCGCGGCGTCTTCCGGCTCGGGGCCTTCCAGCACGAGAATGTCGCGCCACTTGCGGGCGATCAGATGCTGCACCAGCGCATCCATCCGCATCGCCTGACTGGGGATCGTGTGGACGATCTCGCGCGCGCACACGGTGCGGCGCAATTCGTCCTCGGGGGCGGCGACGTTGAAGGCGAGTATGTCCTGGCCCTTGAGGGCGCTAGCGACGCCGGCGAAGCTCGCGGCGGGCAAGTCGAGCAGGAACAGGGCGATGCCGTGCTTTGTGCGCGCCTCTGCGATTGCCGCGACGAGTTTGTCAGGTTCGGTGGTGATGCGCTCGAGCTTCAGGGTTGTGCCCGTGACGCGCGCGAGCGCGGCTGCGTCGTCGATGGCGACGACGGCGCCGTGATAGGGCCGATGCGGCGCGCGCAATACGATGCGCTCGCTCGCCTTCAGCGGCTCGTAGCGCGCGTCATCGGAGATTTCGATATAGGCGATGGGGAGTGTGCGGTGGGGCGGTTGCTGGGCGGCGAGTTGGGGAACGCCGAAGTTCCAAAAGAGCAAAGTTGACACGAATAATCTTCGGCAAAGGAGATTGAGAGTACGCAAGTTGGAAGAGCTACAATGTGGTGTGTTGGAATGAACCATCCTATCAACTTGCGTCCCTGGCCGGAGCGCACTTGCGCGAAGAGCCGGGGTCTTGCCCATCTCATCGGGGGGAAGACCCCGGATCTGCGCGACCTGACCTTTCAGGTCAGATCGCTTGTCCGGGGACGCAGTGGCCAGGGTGGTGGCTCTAATTCCATGCCATCCCTCAATCATCGATCACCACGCCCCAGGGTACGCGGCCTACGGATATGGATTGGATCGCCTTGCGGCTCGGCAGTTCGACGATGGTGACGTCGTCGCTTTGGCCGTTGGCGACGAACAGGCGTTTGCCGTCGCTCGATACGCGTACGCCCCACGGGCGTTTGCCGACCAGGATGTAGCCGGTGATCTTGCGCGAGGCGACGTCGACCTCGGCGACATGGGCTGCTTGTCCGAGTGCGACGTAGGCCTTGGCGCCGTCCGGCGACATGGCGAGGCCGACGGGTGTTACGTCGGTTTTCTGCATACCTGGCGGCTGGAACGAAATCTTCGCTGTCACTTCGTTCTTCTGGCGGTCGATGATCGATACTTCACCGGCAAGCTCGGAGGTTACCCACAGTTCTTTGCCGCCGGCGGCCAATGCAAAGCGGCGAGGACGGTTGCCTACGACGATGTCCTTCACGACAGCGCGTTTCTCGGTGTCGATTACGTGCACGAGGTTGGCGACCTCGGAGGTCGCGTAGAGCGTCTTGCCGTCGTCGGCGAGCAGCACACCCTCGGGTTCGCCACCGGTCTTGATGGCGCCGAGGCGGGTGCCCTTGTCGAGATCGACGATGCCGATCTCGGAGTCGTCCTCGTTGGCGACGTAGAGGCGGCGGCGGGTCTCGTCGATAGCGAAAAGCTCCGGGCTCTTGCCGGTCTTGATGCGCGAGGCGACGGTGAGCTTGGCGACATCGATGACGTCGACGACATCGGCGTCGCCGCAGGCGACATACAGGCGCTTGCGGTCGGCGCTGAAGTGCATGTCGCGGGGGCGCTTGGAGGTCTTGATCGTGTGCTTGACGGTTAGAGTCTTGGGGTCGAGTACGAACACGGCGTTGGATTTCTCGGCGCTGACGAAGATCGACCCGGTGCGCTGGCCGCTGGGCGCCTGACTACCGGGCGATTGCGCGGTGGCGTCGCGGCCGGGGAACACGATCAGACACAGGGCGAGGAGCCATGCGGGTAGCAACCAACAGGTTCGCGGGGGCTGAGTAACGAACTCGTGACGCATATCGTTGATCCTGGCATCTGAATAAAGTCCCAAGCCGAGTTGCCCCGCCGGGATCACCCCACTATATCGCCAACAGTAGTAAGCGCTAGCCGGGCGGCGAACGCGGGCCTGCGGAAGCTCTGTAAACACAAAACTGGATCGAGAATGACGCGCCTTCCTGCCCTCTACGTTTCGCACGGCTCGCCGAACCTGGCGATCACACCTCAGACCGCGGCGCATCGCTTTTTGGCGGGGGTGGCGGCCGCGTTGCCGCGCCCCAAGGCGGTGCTGATGGTCTCGGCGCACTGGACGACGCGGGCGCCGGTCGTTGGTACCGCCGCAAAGCCGCCGATGATCTACGATTTCGGCGGGTTTGCCCGTCAGCTCTACGAGATGAACTATCCAGCCCCTGGCGCGCCCGAGATCTCGCGCCGTGCCGGTGCGCTGCTGGCGGCGGCCGGTCTGCCGGTGGCCGAGGATGGCGAGCGGGGCTACGATCACGGCGTGTGGGTGCCGCTGCACATCATGTTCCCCGGCGCGGATATTCCGATTGCTCAGGTCTCGATGCAGCCGCTGGCGGACGCGCGGCATCATTACGCTGTCGGCCGCGCGTTGGCCCCGCTGCGGGACGAAGGCGTCCTGATCGTCGCCTCCGGCTCGATGACGCATAACCTGCGCGCTATTCAGCGCGATGGTCTTGATGCCCCGCCGCCACCCTGGGTGACGGGTTTCGTCGACTGGATGCATGACAAGCTGACGGCGGGCGAGCGCGAAGCTGTGCTCGATGCGATCGATATCGCGCCGGGTGCGGAGGCCAATCACCCCTACGACGATCACCTGCTGCCGCTGTTCGTGGCGCTTGGCGCGAGCGATGACGGCGAGCCGATCCGCCGCCTGCATACGAGCTACGAGTACGGTGTGCTGGCGATGGATACGTATCAGTTTGGAAGTTGACGGAGCGATATGCCCGAGTTCCTGCTGGCCAACGAGCCCTATATCCGGATGACGGCGTTCGCCAGCGTACTCGTGGTGATGGCGCTGCTGGAGCTGGCGGCTCCGCGCCGGCCGCAGAATATCGGGCGGGGGCGGCGCTGGCCGAGCAACTTGAGCCTCGTCGTGATCTCGGCGCTGCTGGTGAAGCTGCTGATTCCGATCACGGCGATCTGGCTGGCGATCTGGCTCGAGGGCAAGGGCTACGGTCTATTCAATGTGATCGAGCTGCCGGGTTGGCTGGCGGTTTTGTTGACCGTAGCGCTGCTCGATCTCGTCATCTACGCACAGCACGTGACTTTTCATCATGTGCCCGTGCTGTGGCGGTTGCATCGGATGCACCACGCGGACATCGAGATCGACGTGACGACCGGCATCCGGTTTCACCCCGTCGAGATCGTGCTGTCGATGCTGATCAAGCTGGCGGCGGTGGCGGTGCTGGGGGCGCCGGCGCTCGGGGTGCTGCTGTTTGAGATCCTGCTCAATGGCACGGCGATGTTCAACCATAGCAATGTCAAGCTGCCGCTTGGCCTCGACCGCGTGCTGCGGCTGGTGGTTGTGACGCCGGATATGCACCGGGTCCATCATTCGATCGTAGCGCGGGAAACGCATTCGAACTTCGGCTTCAGTCTGCCGTTCTGGGATCGCCTGTTCGGGACCTATCGCGATCAACCCGCCGCCGGGCACGACGATATGACCATCGGCCTGCCGGAGTTCCGCGACCCCGCCGAATTGCGTCTCGACCGCCTGCTGACACAGCCGTTGCGGGACGACACGGCCCAACGGCCGAAATCTCGAACTTGACACTTCGGCCGGGCAGTCCACGATGGTGGTTGATAACCAACTCATCGGAACGGAACGCCCATGCCCAAGAATGTGCACCTGACGCTTGCCTGTGGCGACTATGAGATCCTGCGCGGTCTGATCGAGGGAACGACCAGTCCGGAGGGCGTCGATCTGACGATCCTCAAGAACATGGATTCAACCACGCGGCACTGGCGCTTCCTGCGCAACAACGAGTTCGACGTGTGCGAATTGTCGGGCTCGTCGTACCTGATGACGCGCGACCAGGGCATGGAGATCGATGCGATCCCGGTCTATCCGCATCGCCGTTTCCGGCACGGCTTCGTATTCATCAATACGTCGAAGGGGATCAAGAGCCCGAAGGACCTGATCGGCAAGAAGGTCGGCGTGAAGTCGTTCCAGGCGACCGCCATTCTCTGGATGCGCGGTATTCTGGAGCATGAATACGGCGTGCCGCACAAGGAGATCGAGTGGTTCTCCGATCTCGACGAGGACATCGAGTTCGAGCGGCCCAAGGGGCTGCGGCTGACGCGTTTGCCGGACACGACGTCGGTGGAGAAAGAGCTGGTGGAGGGCCGGATCGACGCGCTGCTGCATACCGATCTGATCGAGCCGATCGTGCAGAAAGATCCGCGGGTGGCGCGCTTGTTTGCGGATCACCAAGCGGAGGAAGTCGCGTTCTACAAGAAGACGCAGATGTTCCCGATCATGCACGTCGTGGGTATCCGCCGCGAGCTGGTCAAGCAGTATCCGTGGCTGCCGATCAACCTCTACAAGGCGTTCAACGAGTCGAAGGCGGCGGGCATGAAGCGGATGTTCAACCCGCGCATCGTGCCGCTCGCCTGGTACACGGAAGCCTGGGAGGCCGAGCGCGCGCTGCTGGGGCCTGATCCGTGGGAGTACGGTTTGAGCGACCGCAATCGCAAGACGCTCGATGCGATGATCGGGTACAGCCACGAGCAGGGGCTGATCAAGCGTCGGCTGTCGGTGGACGAGCTGTTCCTCGACGTGAGCGAGGGAAAGAAGCGGGGTAGCTTCAGGGTTTAAATCAAGCCGTTCGACTTGAAGCGTTTTGAAGCATTTGGGGAAACCGGAAATGCAACTCCGCCTGAAACGTGCGATTAAACGCTTCGATACCTTCGAGGACATGAAGGCTGATGAATACGCGTTTTGGCAGAAACGCCCCGACCATGAGCGCATCGCCGCCGTTTCTCGGCTGACCCGCGATTCCTACGGGTTGAAAGGCTCGCGTTCGAATGTTCAAAGACTTCAAAGAACTCTTGTCCGTATTGAACGATAACAGCGTGAAGTATCTGGTCGTGGGCGGCTATGCCGTCTCCTTCCACGCCCAGCCACGTGCCACCAAGGATCTTGATATTCTGGTCAAGCCAGACAGGAAAAACGGTGTTGCGCTGTTTCGCGCGCTCGCCGATTTTGGCGCGCCGTTGGCCGGATTCGAGCCAGGAGACCTTGTCGAGAAAGGCAAGTTTTTCCGCATGGGCTCGCCGCCGGTGGCAGTCGATATTCTCCCTGAAATAGACGGCATCGACAGTTTTGACGCGGTATGGCGGAGACGCGTCGAAGTCAATGTGGATGAAAAAACCGGGCTCAAGGCTTGGTTCATCTCCGCCGAGGATCTCGTTATTGCAAAGGTCGCGGCGGGCCGGGCTCAGGATATTGCAGATGCCGATGCTGTGCGGAAAGCGCAGAGCGGCATTAGCGGAGATGCTAGTCCAAGATTGACGAAAGCGAGGAGAAAGAAGAAGCCGCGATCATGATCTGCACATCTGTGCGGTGCGGAGAACCAAATGATCAAGTCGCAGCTTCTGCCATGCTATCAAGTAGCCGCCTCAATTCGCCGGCTTGATGCCAGCGGCCTCGACGATCTGGGCGTTGACCTTTACTTCGGCGTGCAGGAACGCGTCGAAGGCTTTGGGGTCGAGCGGCATCGGGTCGGCTCCCTGATTGGCGAGCACTTTCATCACTGCGGGGTCTGACTGGGCCTTGACGATCTCATTGTAGAGGCGGTCGAGAATCGGCTGTGGTGTGCCCTTTGGCGCAAATACGCCGAGCCAGAACAGGTAGTCCGATTTCGGGTAGCCCGCTTCAAGTGTGGTCGGTACGTCGGGCAGGTATTGCGAGCGCTTGAGGCTGCTGACGGCCAGCGCGCGTACCTCGCCAGCCTGGATTACCGGGAGCGCGGAGGCGAGCGGAGAGAAGTAGAAGTCGAGGCGGTTGCCGACGATTTCGCGCAGGGCATCGGGTGCGCCGCGGAACGGCACGTGGACGGCTTTGAAACCGGCGCTCAGGCCTAGAAGTTCGGCGTTGAGGTGCGTCGAGGCGCCGACGCCGCCGGAAGCGTAGGTGAGCTTGCCGGGATTTGCTTTCCCGAAATCGACCATCTCCTTGATCGTCTTGTAGCGCGCAGCCGGCACCACCAGCGCGTTGGGGAACTGCGCCAAAGGGATGATCGGTATCAGGTCTTTCAGCGCATCGTATTTGGTGTTGGGGTAGGTGATCGGCGTGATGGTGTGGACGGAAGAATTGACCAACAGCGTATAACCGTCCGGATCGGCGCGGGCGACGGTGCCCATGCCGATCGTGCCGCCGGCGCCGACGCGGTTTTCGAAGATGTAGGTCTGGCCAATGGCGCGCGACACGACATCGAATACCGGCCGTCCCACCGACTCCGGCGTGGCGCCGGGCGGGAACGGCGAGATCAGCTTGATCGGCTGTTTGGACGGCCAATCCTGGGCCGCGGCTGGAGCTGCTGCTGCGAGGCTTGTAATCGCCGTGGAGATGGTGACGGCGAGGGTACGGACGAGCATGCGGTTAACCTCCCTGGGGCGGCCGGCCATGCCGGTGCGGACGCCGCTTTTGTACCTGCCCTATAGCATGCCTTGGCGCTGCCTCGCCATTGCCCGTGGCCATGGCCTGGGCTACCAGGGGGCAACTCAGGAGTCGATCATGCAGGACAGGGTAAAGACCGCCGAAACGGGGGCGAAGGGCAGTACCAAGCCTTCGAACCTGATCAAGGGTGGCACGGGCGACTGGGAGGTCGTGATCGGCCTCGAGGTTCACGCCCAGGTCGCGAGCAACGCCAAGCTGTTCTCGGGCGCCTCGACGGCGTTCGGCGCGGAGCCAAACTCGCACGTCTCGCTGGTCGATGCGGCGATGCCGGGGATGTTGCCTGTTATCAACGAGGAATGCGTGGCGCAGGCGATCCGCACCGGGCTGGGTCTCAACGCGCAGGTCAATCTGCGCAGCGTGTTCGACCGCAAGAACTACTTCTACCCGGATCTGCCGCAGGGCTACCAGATCAGCCAATACAAGCAGCCGATTGTCGGGGAGGGCGAGGTCGAGATCGACGTCGAGGGCGAGACCCTGCACATCGGCATCGAGCGGCTGCATCTGGAACAGGACGCCGGCAAGTCGATCCACGACCAGCATCCGGACTATTCCTACGTCGATCTCAACCGCTCGGGCGTGGCGCTGATGGAGATCGTGTCGAAGCCCGATCTGCGTTCGGCCAAGCAGGCGCAGGCGTACGTGTCGAAGCTGCGCAGCATTCTGCGCTATCTGGGCACCTGCGATGGCGACATGGAGAAGGGCAATCTGCGCGCGGACGTGAACGTGTCGGTGAGAAAGCCGGGCGCGGAGTTCGGTACGCGTTGCGAGATCAAGAACGTCAACTCGATCCGCTTCATCGGTCAGGCGGTCGACGTCGAGGCGCGGCGCCAGATCGACATCATCGAGGACGGCGGCAAGATCGAGCAGGAGACGCGGTTGTTCGACCCGGTCAAGGGCGAGACCCGCTCGATGCGTTCCAAGGAGGAAGCGCACGACTACCGCTATTTTCCCGATCCCGATCTGCTGCCGCTCGAGTTCACTCAGGCCTACGTTGACGGGTTGAAAAAGGGCCTGCCGGAGTTGCCGGACGAGAAGCGCGCGCGGTTCGTCAAGAACTACGGTCTGTCGGCCTACGACGCCGATGTGCTGGTGGCAGAGCGGGAGAGCGCCGACTTCTTCGAGGCGGTGGCGAATGGCCGCGATGGGAAGACGGCCGCCAACTGGGTCATCAACGAGCTGTTTGGCCGGTTGAACAAGGAAGGCTTGAGCGTAGAGTCGTCCCCGATGTCGGCAAAGCAGCTTGGCGGCATCATCGACCTGATCGCGTCGGATGCCATTTCCGGTAAGATTGCCAAGGACTTGTTCGAGATCGTGTGGGTCGAAGGCGGCGACCCCACCGAGATCGTCGAGAAGCGCGGCATGCGGCAGGTGACCGATACCGGCGCGATCGAAAAGATCGTCGACGAGATCATCGCCGCCAACCCCAAGCAGGTCGAGCAGGTGAAAGCGAACCCCAAGACCATCGGCTGGTTCGTCGGCCAGGTCATGAAGCAGTCCGGCGGCAAGGCCAACCCGGCGGCGGTGAACGAGGTGTTGAAGAACAAGCTCGGGCTTTGAGGCGCCGGGGTCAGACCCTCGATACTTGCCTGCCTCCGGCAGGAAGGGTCAGACCCTGCGCCTTGAATCTAATCTCTTTGGCACGTTCAGACCGTCTGTCGTCTTGCACCAAAGATGCGATATAAGCCGAACACCACTTCAAGCACGCATAGTTGATGTACAGGCTAAGGGACTCTATTCATGTCCCAAACCAGACCCCACTCAGATACTAGGCGCGCAGACCCCCAACGGAGACCCATGAAAAAGTTCCAGGACAAGACTCACGCGGATCGCATGAAGGATGCCGCGCTGGCCAAGCAGGCTCTCCTGAGCAAGCTCAAGGCGTCCATGCCGAGTCCGGACGATCCCGTCGTCAAGGAGCGGATCGCGCAGCAGGTTGCCGTCGCCAAGGCGCGGGAAGAACGTGCGGCCGTCCGGCAGGCGGAGAAGGAGCGGCTCGCACTGGAGGAGGCCGCGCGGTTGGCTGCCGTCGAGGCCGAGCGGGTTGCTGCCGCGGCACGGGAGGCCGAGGAGGAAGCTGCCCGCGCCGCTGCGCTGGAGGCCGAGCAGAAGGCCGCACGCGATGCCCGCTATGCCGCCCGCAAGAAGGGCAAGAAGGGCTGAGCCGGCAAATGGGGCTGAGCTGGGGGCAGACCCCTGGCCCCAACGTCAGCGCTGAATCTCCACGGTCGGGCGAGAGGTCTGACCCCAAACGCAACGCGAGTCCCCCATGCAAGAGAACTTCCGGCAATTCCTCGGCCGTCTGCGCGAAGAGGGCGAGCTGCTCGATTTCAAGCAGCCCGTCGACATCCGTCATATCGCGACGCTGGTCGACCAGTCGGACAAGGCGATCTTGTTCCACAAGGTGATCGGCTACGATATGCCGGTCGTCTCGGGCATCATCCGCACGCGCGAGCGCGCGATGATGGGGATGGGCGCGAAAACCTATCGCGAGATCGAGGACAGGCTCGCCAACGCCATCGCCAATCCGATCCCGTCGCGGATGCTGAATACCTCGCCGACACATGAGGTGGTGATGCAGGGCGACGACGTCGACCTCTATAAGATCCCGATTCCGATGTCGTCGATCTTCGACGGCGGGCCGATGATCACTGCCGGCGTGGTGCTGGCGCGCGACCCCGAGCTTGGGTTGAACAGCGGCATCTACCGTTTCATCGTCAAGGAGCGAAACCTTACCGGCATCGACATCGTCACGCCGAACAACATGCGGCTGTTCGCGCAGCGCGCGTTCGAGCGGAAGGAGCCGCTGCCGATTTCGATTTCGCTCGGGACGCATCCGATCGAGATCACGGGATCGGGCTATCGCGCGCCGCTCGGCGTCGACGAGATGGGGATCGCCGGCGGGCTGCGTGGCGCACCGGTCGAGCTTGCGCAGTGCAAGACGATCGACATGCCCTACATCGCCGACGCGGAGATCGTGCTGGAAGGCGAAATCCTGCCGACGGGGTGGACGTGGCCGGAGGGCCGGTTCGGCGAATTCACGCGGCTGATGGGCGGGCTGCATTGGAACCCGCTGGTGCGCATCAAGGCGATCACGATGCGCAAGGATGCGATCTACTATTCGCTGCACATGCCGTGGGAGAATACCTGGCTCGCCGCGCCGACGCGCTATGCCGCGATCCGGCAGGCGCTGCGCACCGCGGGCGTCACGGTGAAGGATATCAACGTCACGCTGGGCGGCTGCGCGTTCTGGCACGCGGTCATCTCGATCAAGAAGCAGCCGGGTGAGGCGAAGAACGCGTTGCTCGCCGCCTTGTCGGTGATGGACTTGAAGCACGTCGTGGTGGTCGACGACGACATCGACGTGAACGATCCCATGGATGTCGAGTGGGCGATCGCCACCCGCGTGCAGGGCGACAAGGACATCATCATCATTCCGAACGCGCGTGCCAAGCCGCTCGATCCGAGCCTGCTGCAAGGTGCCGGCATCGTGCCGACGGGCGCCAAGGTCGGTATTGACGCGACGATTCCGGAGGGCATCCCGAAAGAACACTACGAGCGCATCACGTATGCCTATGCCGATAGCGCCAAGATCGGCGACTACATGAAGGGCAAGCAGGACAAGCCGGGCAAGGCGGGCGACAAGAAGGAGATCGAGGCGCTGGCGGCGAAGATCCTCGCCGTGATCGATAAGGAACCGCTGTACTACACCGACATCGCGGAGCGTTTCGCGGACTACGAGTTCCGCAGTGTCGCCCAGGCGCTCGGCCATCTGCACGCCACCGAAAAACTGTGGCAGGATCCGCGCGGCAAGATGTGCGTGCGCGGCAGCAAGTTTGCCGCGAAATTGCCGGTGAAGGGCGGGGGCTGAGGCGTAGGCTGGGTCAAGCGCAGCGCGACCCAGCAATCCACGCGGTGCCTGCAAATGCTGGGTCGCGCATCATCGCGGAGCGATGCTCCGCACCGACGCTTGACCCAGCCTACGGGCGGCGAACAGTCGAAGCAAAGCCATCGGCCCACTCGCCACGGCGGCCAGCGGGGCAAAAAGGGCAATGTAGACGGTTGCTCGGATGCCCTTGGCGAGAGCGTGGCCGAAGGCGTTGCCGTAGCCTTCGCGAAGTTCGGGTGGCCAGATCTTTGCCCACCAGTCGCGCGCCACGGCGTGGCCGGCGAGGCCGAGCAGAAGCAACACCAGATAACCGTATTGCACGAAGGACGGCACCCAGGGGATCAGCCGGCGGTCGAGTTCGTGCTGGCGGTCGCGGCCGCGCAGGTTTGCTTCGACGCCGCTCACCACGACTTGTCCGGCAACATTGGAGACGAGGTCGCTCAGGGCTTCGCCGATGCCGGTGCGCGGGGAGCTGTCGTCCTTGAGGGGAAGGGCGCGTATCTGAATGCGCCCGCTGCCGCCATCCGTCGCGGAAACGAGCAGCCGCGACTGCGGAGTGGCGATCGCGTTGAGGAAATCGGCGAGGTGATCGCGGCCGAGCGCGTCGTCCAGGCGGCCGACGGAGACGCGCTGCCACATCCAGCTGCGCGTTCCCGGCTGGCGCGGCGTCGCGGACTGCAACAGCACGAGGTTGACGTCGGCGGATTCGGCGGCGGCGGCGATCGGCGCGTAGGGCAGCGTGATCTCGGGGCCGCTCGATGGGCGAATGGCGAGGGTTTCGCCATCGCGGCGGGCGGTGAGGATGGCGGTTTGACCACTGAGCGAACGCAATGCCGTGGCCAGGCTTTTGGGATCGACGTTGTCGGTCAGCGCGCGCTTCGTCTGCGGGTCGAGGCGCGGAGAGGACGGCAGCGATGCCGGGCCGCCGGGTTCGAGCGCCAGGATGCGAATGCTGGCCCGCTTCAAGGGATGGGCGAGCTGCCAAACGGCTTCGTCGAACAAGCGCCGCTCGGTCATCTCGACGAGCAGGTTCGGCCGGATCGCGGCGTAGTAGCGCTCGGCTGCACGTTCGCCGCGCCGCAGCAGGGGATAGGCTTCCTGGTCGACGGCGATCATCAGATCGGTGCGCCGGTCGCTTGCGAGCGGCAGGGCCTGCAGATGCTGGCGCTGCTTGAAAACGGTGTCTTCGGTCAGCACGAGGGCGAGGCGGTTGACGGGTTTGGCTGCGTCCGGCGCGATCGTGGGGAGAACGCGCTTCAGCTCGTCGGGCGATGCGGTCGTGAACCGTTCGCCTGCCGTGTTGAGAAAGGTCCAATGTCCTTCCGCGCTGACTTCCGCGGCGATTGCGGGGCGGGACTGTGCATCGGGCAGCGCCTTGATGAGAGCGCCGACGTCCTGCAGCGTGCCCGCGCGGGCCTTTATGTCCGGCGGGCCATCGGCGACCGCGGGCTGCGTCAAGGAGAACGCGAGCGCCGGGAGGAGCGCGATCAGGAACCGCCGAAAGCCCATGGTTGCTCCTCGCAGGGACGCGGCCCGCTATTCCGGCTTGATGCCGATGCCGGCGACGATCTTACCCCAGGCGTCGTATTGGGCGCGGAAGAAGGCTGCCGTTTGCTCCGGCGTGCCGGCGCCTTCGGTGTAAAAGCCGATCTCGCTCAACCGCTTGACCATCGCGGGATCGGTGAGCACCGCGTGCATTTCGCGATTGAGGCGTTGCACGACGGGCTGAGGCGTACCTGCGGGGGCGACGACCGCCATCCAGCCGGTGATGTCGAAACCGGGGAAGGTCTCGGCCACGGTCGGCAGCTTCTCGAAGCCGGGCGCGCGCTTCGACATGGTGATCGCCAGCGGCTTAAGCTTGCCGCTCTCGATCAGCGATTTCGCCGAGGGAATGGCCAGGATCGTGAGCTGCACGCGGCCTGCGATCGTGTCCTGCGCGCCTTGCGGCATGGTCGAGTAGGGCACAGCCGCGATGTCGGTTCCGGCCAGCTTGTTGATCCAGGCGGCGGTCATGCCGGAGAAGTTCTTGGCGCCGTCGGTTGCGAAGTTGAGCTTGCCGGTATTGGCTTTGGCATATGTAATCAGCTCAGGCAGCGAGGCGACGGGAACATCCGGGTTCGCCAACAGCGCGAACGGCCCTTCCGCGACTTTGCCGACCGGCACGAAATCCTTGAAGGGATCGTAAGGTAGCGTTTTGAACGTATACGGGTTAGTGACGAGTGCTGCCGCGGTCGCCCACAACAGAGTATAGCCGTCGGGTGTGGAGCGTGCGACGGCCTGCGTGCCGATGACGTTGCCGCCACCGGGACGGTTCTCGATCACGAACTGCTGGCCGATCCGCTTGGCGATTTCGTCGGTGACGAGACGGGCCAGAATGTCGGGTGTGCCGCCGGCTGCCTGCGTCACGACCATCTTGATGGGTCGGTCGGGCCAGGTCTGCGCACTGACAGTGGTTGCAGCAGCGAATGTGGCGGCGACCAAGAGCGGCCCTGTCACAGACACTGTCATCTTGGACACTGTCATCTTGCGTTTCCCCACCTTGTAGTTCTTGTCGCGGTTGGAACACTCAAGTGCTTTCGCTATCCAGCCGCGCTTGTTTCTTGAAACGACGCACGATCATATCGCGCTTGAGTCGGGAGAGGAAATCAATGATCAGCCGGCCATCGAGGTGGTCGATCTCATGCTGGATGGCGGTCGCCAGCAGGCCGTCGGCGTCGAGCTGCTGGGGACGCCCCTCGCGGTCGATGAAGCGCACCGTCAGGCTCGATGGCCGCTCGATCTCGACCCGTACGTCGGGGATCGACAGGCAGCCCTCCTCGTAAGGGACCAGCTCGTCGCCAAGCTTCACGATCTCGGGGTTGATCATGACGAGCGGGTTCTGCTCGTCCTCCTTCTCGGAGACGTCCAGAACCAGCAGACGGCGCTGGACGCCGACCTGAATCGCGGCAAGCCCGATGCCGGGGGCCGCGTACATGGTCTCCAGCATATCGGCGGCGAGGCGGCGGACGTCGTCGTCGACCCGTTCGATGGGTGCGGACTTGGCGCGCAGCAGGGGCGCGGGCAGAATGATGATCGGCAGCTTTGACATGCCGTTCAGATAGGTGACCCGGCATACGCGGTCAATCGAGACACCCTGCCGCTGGTCGCGCCAATGTGGCGGTTGATCTCAGCGAATCGCTGTCTCCGGGTTATGCTGAGGCGGGAGCCCTGGCGTGCGGCACTGCGCGCGAAACCGCAGGAAAGGGACTGGGCATGGCGGCAGATGGCTCAACGCGGGTGGTTGTGGCGGCAATGGCCGCCAACTCTGGGATTGCGGCCGCCAAGCTTGCCGCTGCCGCCTATACCGGCTCTTCCGCCATGCTTTCCGAGGCGGTGCACTCGTTGATCGATACGTCGAATCAGGGGCTGTTGCTCTACGGCATGAAGCGCGCGGCGCGGCCGGCCGATGCCCGGCATCCCTTCGGCTATACCAAGGAGCTGTATTTCTGGAGCTTCATCGTCGCGATCCTGCTGTTTTCGATGGGGGCCGGCGTCACGATCTACGAGGGCATCGAGAAGCTCAAGCATCCCCATCCCGTCACCAGTCCGCACGTCAATTACATCGTGCTGGGTGTGGCGATCGTGCTCGAGGCGGGCTCGTGCTGGGTGGCGCTGCGGGAGTTCAACGCGCAGCGCGGCGACAAGCCGTTCCTGGCGGCGCTGCGGGCCTCTAAGGATGCCGCCCTGGTCACGGTGCTGCTGGAGGATCTGGCAGCCATGGCGGGGCTCGTCATTGCGCTGGCGGGCGTCGCGATGGCCGACATCGGCGGCGTGCCGGAGGGCGATGGCATCGCGTCGATCGCGATCGGGCTGGTGCTGGCCTCGGTGGCGGCGTTCATCGCCATCGAAGTGAAGGGGCTGCTGACCGGGGAAGCCGCGTCGGACGATCTTCAGGCGGGTGTGCGCGACATCATCGCGGCCGAGATCGGGCCGGGCGGTGTTGGCGCGATCGGCGATCTCAAGACGATGCAGCTGGGCGCGTCGAGCGTGCTGGTGGCCGCGACGCTCGATGTTGCCGACGACCTGCCCGCGGGCGCAGTCGAGGCGATGAATACGCGGTTGGAGCGTGCAATCCAAGTGCGCTTCCCGGAGGTCAAGCACATCTACCTGGAGGTAGCGCGCGCTGCCCCCGCAGGTACGCCGGCCGAGGTGCCGGAGCTGGAGACCAAGTCGGCGGTGGCGGCGGTGTCGCATGGACAGAAGCCGCAGGTGATGGCGCGGCCCGATGGAAAAAAGGGGCGCGCCAAGCGGCGACGTTGAGGTGTGCCGCGTAGGGCGGGCAAGTATCAATCCGCCACCGCAAATCCCACGTCCGTGCCCATGTGCAGCAGAGCGCGTTCGGCGAGGGCGGTGATGGTCAGCAGGGGATTGACGCCGAGGGAGCGGGGGATGATCGAGCCGTCGATGACGTAGAGGCCGGGATGCACGGCGTTGCTGCCGGCGCGGGTGGAGAACACGCGGCTTTTGTGGTCGACGACGCCTGAGCCGGCATCGGGGCCGATCGCGGCGCCGCCGAGGGGATGGGCGGTCGCGGGCTGATGGCCCATAACGCTGCCGGCCAAAGGGTTCTTCACGTAAGAGCCGCCGAGCTCGCGGACGAGCTTGCCCAGGATGTCGTCGAGGCGCTGGAACACGGGCTCGTCCTTGGCGCCGGGCCATGTCAGCCGCAGCGTGCTGTCGTCGAGAACGAGGCGGCCCGCGGAGCTGTCGTGCGAGACCGCGAAATAGGTTTGAAGGTTGGCGAACGGGCCTTTGTAGACACCTGCCACGAGGCTCTGCAGCGCGCCGAGAAGCCGCCCGTTCGGCATGAACAATACGGGCAGAACCGGGGCCAGCGCGGATGGCATGGCGCCTTCCTGGATGGTCAGTTCGAGCGAGAGATCGTCAGCCGAACGGATCTCGATCTGTCCACTGACGGATGCGCCGATCGGGCCGACATCGGCCTTGGCGGGGTGGCCGACGCCGATGGCGTTGACGCGCTCGTGGGCGCCGTAGCCGAACGCCACGATATCGCCGTTGGCGGAGAAGCGTTCGCCCAGGCGATCGGATACGGCCAGGCCGCGTTCACGGGAGCGCAGCAGGATTTCGGTCGTGCCGAGCGTGCCGGCGGCGAGCACCACGATGTCGGCGGTGACAACCATGTTTTCGACGTGGTCGATCGACACCTTCCACGTACCATCGACGTGCCGTTCGACATGGGAGACCTTGGCGCGTGTGTAGAGTTCGGCGCCATGACGGGCCGCTTCTGGTAAATAGGTCAACGCCACCGTGTTTTTCGCGCCGACGTTGCATCCCGCGCAACAGTCGCCGCATCGCGTGCAGGCTGGTTGGACGACGCCGGCGGGGTTGATCGTGTCGGCGAAGCTCACGGCGACGTCGGGGGCGATCGGTGCCTGGCCGACGGCGGTACCGGCGCGGACCAGCGAGCGGAACTTGGCGAGTTCGGTTGCGCGTGGGTCGGGAGCGGGGCGAAGCCAACGCGCGGCGCGGCGGTAGCCTTCCCCGATCAGGCCGTCCTGGCTGATCTGGCCGGGCCATACCGGATCGGCGAACACGCGCGGATCGGGCCGCAGGCAAACGCCGGCGTTGACGAGCGAACCGCCGCCCAGGCCGCAGCCCACGAGCACGTGCATGTCCTGGCCGAGGCGTACGTCGAAGAGCGCGGTCTCGGGGCCGGTGCTCATCAGGCCGCCGGTGACGCGGAACTCCTTGCGCATCTCCGGGAAGCGGCTGGGGAACTCTCCCGTCACGACCTCGCGGCCGCGTTCAAGCACGGCGACGCGCTTGCCGGCGCGGGCGAGGCGGGCGGCCGCAACGCCGCCGCCATAGCCCGAGCCGACGACGACGGCGTCGTAGTGAGCGCGCAGTTCGCCGAGCGGGCGGGATAAGCGCGATGGTGGGGGATGGGTCATATGTGATGGGCTACTCGAACGTGAACGGAATATCGTAGATGAGCTGAGCCGCGCTGAGCCCTGGAGGCGGTATCGGGAAACGCGTGCGGCGCAGGGTTTCGATCGCGGTCTCGTCGAGACGTTTGCTGCCGCTCGAACGCACGACACGTATCGTGCCGACTTGGCCGGCCGGTAGAATTGCGAACTCTAGTTTCACCTCTCCGGTCAGGCTAGGTATACGAGGCGGTGCATTGGTGCGGATCGCTTCGAATACGGAAGCGCCATATTCGTCGCGCCGCCCAGCCCGGGCCGCCGCCATGACGGCCGCGTTGGCGACATCGAATGTTTCGCGCCCGCGCGCTGCAGCACCGCCCTGCTCGCGGGGGACGATCTGGATGCCAGGTATCGAGTCACTCGCCGCGGCGGGATGGTCGGTAAGGCTTGGCCGAAGCGGGATTGTCGCGTCCGGTTCGGTGCCGGCCGATTGAGCATGGGCGATGATCGGTTCCACGGCCTGCGCGTCGGAGGGTTTGGGCGGCTCGTTCCAGTCGGGCACGGTGAGGTCCGCTGGTGGTGGTGCGGCATCGGCCACGCGCGGTTGCTCGACGCGGCGGCTGTCGCGGGTTGCGGTTTCCTCCGGCACCGGTTCGGGATCGCCGTCGCGTTCGTGGACCTTCTGCAGTCCGGCTGCGCCCCGGCCGCGCGCGGACCGGCGCGCTTCCAATGCCGGCGCCACGGTGACGATTTCCACGCCGATCGCTTCCAGGTCGGATCCGCCGGCGCCGATCCTGTGGTCGGGGACCAGCATGGCAAGGAGCAGGCCCGCATGCAGGGTGACGGCGGCAGCGAGGCCAACGCATTCGGTGCGTGTCAATGCTGGCAGCGTTGGCGGGAGGGCTACGTCGTGGGCTTCCAACGTTGTGGCAACGGGCGCCATGTGAACGGACGGCACGGCATCGGGCCCCGGCTCGGCATTTACCGCCGGTGCCACAGAGGCTCCGTTTCCGGGCGCGTGCTCATCTCTCATGGCCTGGGCGTTGGGCATGACCTGCGTTCTGCCGTGAATTGGCTCACAAGACAATCGGGAACACGTCGCTCTTGGCGAACATCCACCGCGTGTTGCATCGTGTGTCATCCGGCTGCCTATGGCTTGACGCGGATTTCGCCACCGTTCCACCATAAGTTGGGCTAACCTTGGCCCGTAACGGCAGCACGAATCGGAGGTCCTCATGTCCTACACGTCGGCTCGTGATCGCCTGATTGTCGCGCTGGATATGCCGACGTTGGAAGCCGCACGAACGCTGGTTCATGGACTGGACGAAACCGTTTCGTTCTACAAGGTCGGGCTGGAGCTGCTGTTCGTCGGCGGCCTGCAGTTCGCCCAGGAACTGCGGCACATGCGCAAGCGCGTGTTCCTGGATATGAAGCTGCTCGACATCGGCAACACGGTGGAGCGGGCGGTCAACAACGCGGCGGAGCTTGGGGTGAGTTTCCTCACCGTGCATGGCACCGACGTGAAGACGATGCGGGCTGCGGTTTCCGGCCGTGGAGACCGGCCGCTGAAGCTGCTGGCGGTCACGGTGCTGACCAACCTGACGGCCGAAGACCTGGTGCAGCAGGGCTGCACCATGAATCCAGGCGATCTGGCCGTGCATCGCGCCAAGCTCGCGCACGAGACTGGCTTCGACGGCGTGATCGCTTCGGGCCAGGAGGCGGAACGCATTCGGGCGGCGACGTCGCCCGGCTTTCTGATCGTGTCGCCGGGCATCCGGCTGGCCGGCGGGGGTGCCGACGACCAGGCGCGCATCATGACGCCTGACCGGGCCATCGCGGCGGGTGCGGATTATCTCGTCGTCGGCCGGCCGATCACGGAGGCCAGCGATCCGATGGTGATGGCGGAGACCTTCATCCGCCACATCAAGGAAGCGCGCGCGGGGCGTGCGGTGTGATTGATCGTGTTCGAGTATCCGATATCGGTCGATCGTGAGTTGTGGTCGTTCCCTTATTTGCGACAGAGAATGTTGCGCGGTTCAGAGCTCAGGAGACACGGAACAATAACTGAATTGAAGAATTGGTTTCCCTCCCTCCCCCCTCCGGCCCTACGGGCCACCTCCCCCGCAAGGGGGGAGGAGAAATGTGGGGTTGTCGCCAAGAGCTTTTGTTCTGCCTCTCCTTAGGCTGGGGTAAGCGGTGCTTTGCTTCGTCGCTCCGGCGCAGGCGCCGACGCGATGCGCGACCCAGCAATTGTTCCAGCAGTGGATTGCTGGGTCGCGGCCCGCGAAGGTGCGGACCTTGAACCAGCCTACGTGGAAAATGCTTTAGCCTGCTTCGGAAACAAGCCGTTCGAGCCGTTCCTCGAGCCGGGGATCGTCGGGCAGGGCGACGCCGAAATCCTCTTCCAGAACGCGCCTGAGTTCTGTGGCGCTGGCGATCACGCGTTTTTCCGTGGGGCCGCCGAGGTGGTGGATCGACAGTGCGGTGTTGGCGAGGGCAAGGCGGCGGTCGGGGAGCGGGCGGGCGGCGACGAGGCGCACCACGAACGGCGAGCGCGGGTGCGTCGCCATGTAGTAGTTGGCGACTTCGTAGTCGGGGCCGATGTGCTCCTCGAGCCCGAACTGGTACATCTGGCGCCAAACGCCGCCGGCATCGGCTTCCAGCACGTAGTCGTCGCCGGCGCGGGTCAGGCGGATGCGCTCGTGCGGAGTTTGCTGGACGACGCCGGCCTCGAGACGGATCGCGCCGGTCAGCGTCAATCCACCGAAGCCGACATCGGCGATGTGGGGGCCGTGCGGTGTCTCGACCAGCATCAGCATGTGGTTGCGCGGATGGCGGCCACCACCGGGCGGTGTCGAGTAGAGCACGCGGGCGGAGAGGCCCTGCACCTTGAAACCGAGCGCTTCGAGGGCACCCCACAGGAGTGTGTTGTGCTCGTAGCAATAGCCGCCGCGGCGTTGCGCGACGAGCTTCGATTCAAGCGTCGCCAGATCGAGCGATACCGGACGGCCGAGCCATGGATCGAAGCTGTCGAAGGCGATCGCGCGGGGGTGCAATTCGTGCACGGCCTGCAGCGTGGCACGTGTGGGCGCACGCGAACCCGCGTAGCCGATGCGCTTCAGATAGGCGTCGAGATCGATCAGCATGGCCCCTCGTTGCCGCTGTTTCACGCGCCATTTCACGAGGGGGCGAGGGGCGCGTCAAGCTGCAATCTGGGAATGTGCGCTCTAAAGCGGCGTCAGTTCGGCGATGACCTTGGCGTGATACCAGGTCTGCGGGCGCATCATGAGGGCGTAAGGGCCGCGCATGATGCCATGCACGGTCGCCTCGTGCACGGCGAAGATCGCGATCTCGGCGGTGAAGCGGCGCACTTCCGCGCCGACACTGACGATCGCGCGCGCGGGAATGCAGGCTTCGGGATTGCCACGGTTGATGGCCGCCATCGCTGTGTCGAGCGGGATTTTGCCGATGTAGTGGGCGCGCAGCAGAGCTTCGAGCTGATCGGGCGTGTCGCACCACAGCGAGGCCACGACGACCGCCTTATCGGGTATTTCGGTGGGCGGTGCGGGCGAGCGCTGGGCGAGAGCTGGCAGTGTAAGCAGAAAAAGGAGCGCGGCCATACCCACATGTCGGCTCATCATGGGGTGGCCTCTTCGCGGCGCGGGCGGCAACTTGTTGCGCGATTGGATAGTATACGCATCCAAATGCAGCGCGGATCAGTAGGCCAAGCTGACGTCAATAGCGGCAAACGTCAACTCACGGCTTCGTATGACAACCAGGGTGATTCAATTCACCGCGTATGATGGCGGCGCGAACAGAGTTCTAACGGTCTCCGCCCGACGGAGACCACCGATGAACGCGCTGACCTTGTTCCAAGCCCTCGAAGCTATCCCGGATCATCGGACCAAGAAGGGCAGACGCTT
>CAMDPA010000013.1 GCA_945903565.1 Devosia equisanguinis
AGGACGTTCAAGCCAACGTCAACGCCATGTACGCGACGCCGCGCGAGATCGTCGATCGCGTCCGCAAGGCGCTGGGTCAGAGCAACTGATTCCGACTCCAGCGTGGGGACCTGTCTGTGCAGGCTGGGTCAAGCACTTGCGCGACCCAGCAATCCACGTGGCGCGGACAAACGCTGGGTCGCGCAAGTGCTTGACCCCTACGGTGTTGCGCCCTAAGGCCGCTCCCCGCTCGGCGCCGCATACCGCATCGCGAGCAACAGCCCGCCACCCGCGACGATGCCGCCGATGTGCGACCACCACGAAATCGGCCCGATGTTGGTGCCCGGCATCAGATACGGCACCGCCAACATCGCAAATTGGGTGAGGATCCACGCCCCCAGCGCAAACGCCGCCGAAATGCGCAGCGGAAAGAAACGGAACGCCAGCACCCACACCAGCACCTTCGGATAGAGCAGCACATACGCCGTGATCACGCCTGCGATCGCACCGCTCGCGCCGATCAGCGGAATGCCCGACGTCGGCAGCATGAACGCATGCGCGAGCCCGCCCGCGATGCCGCAGAATACATAGAACAGCGCATACCGCAGATGCCCCAGCGCATCCTCGACGTTGTCGCCGAACACCCACAGGAACAGCATATTGCCGGTCAGATGCATGATGTCGCCGTGCAGGAACATGTACGACACCAGCGTATAGCGCTCCGGCACCGCCAGCGCATCGTTCGGCCCCATCGCCGCCCCGCCGAGCACGCCCATCCGCAGCAATTCCATCGGCACGATCGCAAAGCTCGCCAGCACCCTGTGCTCCATGCCGGAAGCTTCAAGGAAAAAGATCAGGCAGCAGATCGCGATGATGCCCCATGTCACCACGGGCATGCGAATGTGCCGGAGCGGATTGTCGTCATGGATCGGTACGAACATGTCTTCGGTGCTCCGCCGGTTCTGGCGCATTGGATGCGATGAGCGTTCACCGGCCTAGAGCAGCGCTCACTTCGGTTCCGCCATCATGTCGAGCGACTTCTTCACCACTGCCGCTGGCGTCTTGTAGAAGCCGGCCATGAGCTGCTCGATGCGCTGGCCGGACATCGGCAGGAAATCGAACCCGATCTTCTTGCCTTCGGCCAGCAGCTCCGGGTCCTTCATCGTCGCCTCGAATGCCGCCCGAAGTGCGGCCACGCGATCCGCCGGCGTGCCAGGCGGGGCTGCGATCGGCCGGGTGATCTCGGAGGGCCGGAACACGATCTCGCCGATCTGGCGCATTTCCTCGCCCTTCAGCAGATCACCGATCGAGGCGGCATCGCCGAACAGCGGTACTTTCCGGTCGAGGCCCGACTGGAAGACGATCTTGAGATCGCCGGACTTCACCTCCGTCATGTACGACGCCAGCACGGACGCCTCATACATGCCGCAGGTCGCATGCACCTCGCCGTTCTGCAGGGCGAGGTTGATGTCCTTGGTGCCCTTGTAGCCGTTGATGACCTTGACCGGCGCCTTGAACACATTGTGCATGAAATAGGGGAACCGGCCCGTTTCCGATTCCGGCGAGGTCGAGCCGAACACGATCGTCTTCTTCGATTTCAACAGATCGTCGAACGTCTTGATGCCTTCGCCGCCGCCCTTCCAAATGCCGCACGAATTGATGTCGGAATGCATATTGCCGATCCAGGCGAGTTTGTCGGGCTCGACCTTCACGTTCTTGTTGCCGAACAGCGGCTCCAGCATGATCGAGGCGCCGAACACACCGAGTACCAGCCCGTCCTTGGACGCGGCGCTGTAAATGTAGTTGGCCGCCACGATGCTGCCGCCGCCTGGCATGTTCTGCACGATCACGGAAGGGTTCCCGGGCACGTGCTTGCCGAAGTGCCGCGCAAACATGCGCGTGTTGAGATCGTAGCCGCCGCCGGGCCCGAAGCCGACGTTGAGCGTCACGGTTTTGCCCTTGAAGAACTCGGCCGCCGATTGCGCCTGCGCGCTGGCGGTGGCGCCGTGTGCCAGAGCTGCCAATGCCGCAGCCGCGGCGAGACGGCGTGTAATGGTGAAGGTCATCGCGCATTGCTCCCGATGAGTGGCCGCGACAATGCGGCCCATTCAATTGCAACTACTTGGGCACCGATGCCAGATCGATCGCCTTCTTCGCAAGCTCCGGCGGCGTCTTCGTGAAGGCGATCATCAACTGCTCGACGCGCTCCCCCGTCATCGGCGCGAAATCGAGGTTGATCTTCTTGCCCTCCGCGACCAGCTCGGGATCCGTCATCGTGGCGGTGAGCGCCGCCCTCAGCGCCGCGAACCGGTCTGCGGGAATGCCGGGGGGAGCCGCGAGCGGACGGGTGATCTCGGTCGGGCGGAAGATGATCTCGCCGATGCGGCGCATTTCGTCGGTTTTCAGGAGGTCACCGACAGCCTTCGCGTCGCTGAACAACTCCGATTTCCGGTCGGGGCCCGAGTGAAACACGATTTTGAGGTCGCCCGACTTCACGTCGTTCATGTATGCGGTCCGAACCGACGACTCGAACATGCCGCACGACGCCTGCACCTCGCCGCTCTGCATCGCCAGATTGATGTCGCGCGTGCCCTTGTAGCCCGTCACGATCTGGATCGGCGCCTTGAATACCGTGCGCATGAAGGCAGGGAAGCGGCTCGTTTCAGCCTCCGGCGACTCGGAGCCGAACACCACGGTTTTCTTGGCCTGCAAGAGATCATCGAACGACTTGATGCCTTGCCCCGCACCCTTCCAAACGGCACAGCCGTGGATGTCGGCGTGCATATTGCCGATCCAGGAGAACTTGTCGGCGGCGAACTTGGTATTCGAGTTGCCGTATAGCGGCTCGAGCATGATGCTGGCGCCGAACACGCTAAGCGCCGTGCCATCTTTCGGCGCGACGTTGTAGAGATGGTTCGCGGCCGCCATGCTGCCGCCGCCAGGCATGTTCTGCACGATCACGGAGGGATTGCCCGGAATGTGCTTGCCGAGGTGGCGCGCAACGATCCGCGTGGTCGTATCGTAACCCCCTCCCGCGCCGTATCCGACGGTGATGGAAACGGTCTTGCCCTTGTAGAACTCAGCGGGGGACTGGGCGCTGGCGGTTGCGCATCCCAGCAATAACAACCCACAAGCCGCGCCAAGCTTTCCAGCAACGATCCGTTTCATGTATAGCCCTCCCCGGCCGGCGCGCCCTTTGTCGCCGCGCATGCTGCGAAGCTTACGCTGGAGGCGCGGCGTTGCGCTAGTGTGGCCGCTGATTAACCCGCCTTAACCCGCTGTCCCCTGTCAGTTCCGTGTGCGGCGCAATAAAAAGATTCGATCCAGCCGTTCAATCGGGTTGACCAGCCGCGACAGCGTGTATATAGATCGCCGACTTTCACGGGTAGGTGGTAGGCAATTTTCGCGCGGTTGATCGCGCGGCTGGGCCTAAACACTCCTGTGTCACTGCTTAGAAAATCATCGAAACCACGATCCCGGCGAACACCGCGGATCCTCTGGGTTTGAGCCGGATCTCGCGAAAGCGGGGTTCGGCAAATTGTCCTTGCTGACGTTCCGGCTCGTGCCGGGGTGCCAGGCGCGAGAGGCGAGACGTATGCCGACAATTCAACAGTTGATCCGCAAGCCGCGGACGCCGAAGACCTACCGCGAGAAGTCGCGCCACATGCAGTCGTGCCCGCAAAAGCGCGGCGTCTGCACGCGGGTGTACACGACAACTCCGAAGAAGCCGAACTCGGCGCTCCGCAAGGTCGCCAAGATCCGTCTCACCAACGGCTTCGAGGTGATCGGCTACATCCCCGGCGAGGGCCACAATCTGCAGGAGCACTCGGTGGTGCTCATTCGCGGCGGCCGCGTCAAGGATTTGCCTGGCGTTCGCTACCACATCATTCGCGGCGTGCTCGATACCCAGGGCGTTGCCGCTCGTAAGCAGAGGCGCTCCAAGTACGGCGCCAAGCGACCCAAGTAAGCGCTGCCGCAATTCGATCCCGTTTCCTGGCCGCCCCGTTTCCTGGCCATTTGAGAGTCCGCTGGGCTCGCGAAGAGGAAGAAGTAGATGTCCCGTCGTCACAGCGCCGAAAAGCGCGAGGTCAATCCGGACCCGAAGTTTCAGGACCTGGTGATCACCAAGTTCATGAACGCGGTCATGGAGCAGGGCAAGAAATCGGTCGCCGAGCGCATCGTCTATGGCGCGCTCGAGAAGGTCGAGCAGCGCGGCAAAGCCAATCCGGTGCAGATGTTCCATCAGGCGCTGGAGAACGTCATGCCGGCCGTGGAGGTCCGTTCACGCCGCGTCGGCGGTGCGACATATCAGGTGCCTGTGGAAGTGCGTCCCGAGCGGCGCCGTGCGCTGGCGATCCGCTGGATCATCGCCGCCGCCCGTGCCCGCAACGAGAATACGATGGTGGACCGGCTGTCCGGTGAGTTGCTCGACGCTGCCAACAATCGCGGTAACGCGGTTAAGAAGCGCGAAGACACCCACAAGATGGCCGAAGCCAACCGTGCCTTCTCGCATTATCGCTGGTAGGATCCTCGGGAGACTATTCAAATGGCTCGCCAATACGCAGTCGAAGACTATCGCAACTTCGGCATCATGGCTCACATCGACGCCGGCAAGACCACGACCACCGAGCGTATTCTCTATTACACCGGTAAGTCGTACAAGATCGGCGAAGTGCACGACGGCGCTGCAACCATGGACTTCATGGAGCAGGAAGCCGAGCGCGGCATCACCATCACGTCGGCCGCAACGACCTGCTTTTGGACCGGCCGCGACGGCAAGAAGCGCCGCCTGAACATCATCGACACCCCAGGCCACGTCGATTTCACGATCGAAGTCGAGCGTTCGCTGCGCGTGCTCGACGGCGCGGTATGCGTGCTGGATTCCAACCAGGGCGTGGAGCCGCAGACCGAGACCGTCTGGCGCCAGGGCGACAAGTATGGCGTGCCGCGCATCATCTTCGCCAACAAGATGGATAAGACCGGCGCCGACTTCTACATGTGCGAAGCCGACATCAAGGAGAAGCTGGGCGCGCGGCCGGTTGCGATTCAGCTCCCGATCGGTGCGGAAGCCGACTTCAAGGGCGTCATCGACCTGATCACGATGAAGGCGATCATCTGGGACGGTGATGGCAAGGATGCGAAGATGATCGAGCAGGAGATCCCTGCCGATATGGTCGAGAAGGCCAACACCTATCGCGCCGCCATGATCGAAGCCGCCGTCGAGATGGACGATGCCGCGATGGAAGCCTACCTCGACGGCAAGGAGCCGGATGCGGATTTGCTGCGCGCGATGATCCGCAAGGCGACGATCACCAGCACGTTCTATCCGATGATGTGCGGTTCGGCGTTCAAGAACAAGGGCGTGCAGACGCTGCTCGACGCGGTGCTCGACTTCCTGCCGTCGCCAGCCGATCGCGAAGCCTTCAAGGGCATCAATCCGAAGAACGACGAGCCGGTGCTGCGCCGTCCGACCGATGAAGATCCGCTGTCGCTGCTGGCGTTCAAGATCATGAGCTTCGAGCACGTTGGCTCGATCACGTTCTGCCGCATCTACTCGGGCAAGCTCGAGCAGGGCATGGCGCTGACCAACACAACGCGCGACAAGAAAGAGCGCTGCGGCCGCATGTATTTGATGCATGCCGCTGACCGCGAGGAAATCAAGGAAGCCTTCGCCGGCGACATCGTTGCGCTGCAGGGCCTCAAGGACACCCGCACCGGTGAAACGCTGTGCGATCCGTTGAAGCCCGTGCTGCTCGAGAAGATGGATTTCCCCGAGCCCGTCATCAACATGAAGATCGAGCCCAAGACCAAGGCCGATCAGGAGAAGATGGCGACGGCGCTGCACACCATGGCGATCGAGGATCCTTCGTTCCGCGTGTCGGTCGATCACGAGTCCGGCGAGACTATTCTCAAGGGCATGGGCGAGCTTCATCTCGACATCAAGGTCGACATTCTCCGCCGCACCTATGGCGTGGACGCCAACGTTGGTGCCCCGCAGGTGGCCTATCGCGAGACCCTCGCGCGCGCCGCCGACATCGACTACACGCACAAGAAACAGACCGGCGGTACGGGGCAGTTCGCTCGCGTTAAGATGAAACTTGAGCCGAACGAGACGGGCAAGGGCAACGAGTTCGAGGCCAAGATCGTCGGCGGCACGATCCCGAAGGAGTTCATCCCGGGCGTCGAAAAGGGCATCAAGTCGGTCTGGGACACGGGCGTGCTGATCGGCTTCCCGCTGGTCGACATGAAGGTCACCTTGTACGACGGCGCATTCCACGAGGTGGACTCCTCCGCGATCGCCTTCGAGATCGCATCGCGGTCGGCCATGAAGGAAGGCTGCGAGAAGGGCGGCGTTAAGATCCTCGAGCCGATCATGGACGTCGAGGTTGTAACGCCGGGCGACTTCGTCGGTGGTGTGATCGGCGACATCAACAGCCGCCGCGGTCAGATCAGAAGCCAGGAGATGCGCGGCAACGCGACGGTCATCCGGGCGAACGTGCCACTGGCCAATATGTTCGGATACGTCAGCCAATTGCGCTCGATGTCGACGGGGCGTGCATCCTACACGATGCAGTTCGCCCACTACGCCGACGTTCCGCGTAACGTGGCCGACGAAGTGAAGGCGAAGTACGCCTGAAGAAGGTTGTTTGGTTGACTACCGGTTAGCAATTCCGGTTGTCGATCATTGGGATATGCCGAGCGTTTCACGTGCCGTGTCAAAGGCCGGATTTGGTTCCGGCCTGCCAGGCGGCGGTGAGACAGCAGGATAGACGAAAGGAGAGCCATCATGGGCAAAGAGAAATTCGACCGCAGCAAGCCGCACGTCAACGTCGGCACGATTGGTCACGTTGACCACGGCAAGACGACCTTGACGGCGGCACTGACGAAGGTCTCGGCCGATCGGGGCTGGACCAAGACCGCGATTGCGTATGACGAAGTGGCGAAGGCGTCCGAGAGCCAGGGCCGCCGGGATCCGACGAAGATCCTCACGATCGCGACCAGCCACGTCGAATATTCGACCGCCAACCGGCACTACGCGCACGTCGATTGCCCCGGCCACGCCGACTACGTGAAGAACATGATCACGGGTGCGGCGCAGATGGACGGCGCCATTCTGGTGGTGTCGGCGGTCGATGGCCCGATGCCGCAGACACGCGAGCACATCCTGCTGGCCCGCCAAGTTGGCGTGCCTTACGTGGTGGTGTTCCTGAACAAGTGCGACGTGGTGGATGATGCCGAGCTTCTTGATCTCGTCGAGATGGAAGTGCGCGAGCTGCTGTCGAAGTACCAGTTCCCGGGCGACGACACGCCGGTGATCCGCGGTGCTGCCATCAAGGCGCTGAACGGCGAGAAGGGCGATTTGGCCGACGAGGCAATCATCCGGCTGTACGAAGCCTTGGACACGTTCATTCCGCTGCCGCAGCGCGCTGTCGACCAGCCGTTCCTGATGCCGATCGAAGACGTGTTCTCGATCTCGGGTCGCGGCACGGTGGTGACGGGGCGCATCGAGCGCGGCCGCATCAAGGTCGGGGAGGAAGCCGAGATCGTCGGCCTCAAGGACACGACCAAGACGGTTGTGACCGGCGTCGAGATGTTTCGCAAGCTGCTCGACGACGCCCAGGCGGGCGACAACGTCGGCTGTCTGCTGCGCGGCGTGGACAAGGAAGCGGTCGAGCGCGGCCAGGTGCTGTGCAAGCCGGGTTCGGTCAAGCCGCACAAGAAGTTCCAGGCCGAGGCCTACATCCTGAACAAGGAAGAGGGCGGCCGGCACACGCCGTTCTTCAAGAACTACCGACCGCAGTTCTACTTCCGCACGACCGACGTAACGGGCGTGTGCACGTTGCCGGAGGGCACCGAGATGGTGATGCCCGGCGACAACTGCTCGATGGATGTCGAGCTGATCACGCCGATCGCGATGGAAGAGAAGCAGCGCTTCGCCATCCGCGAAGGCGGCCGCACCGTCGGTGCGGGCGTCGTGGTGAAGATCACGGATTGAGGAAGAGGTGAGTGGGGAATGGCGCGTGGCGAGTTGGAAAATCCACCAGTCACGACCTCACTACTCACCACTCCCGAGCTTTTGTTCGACGCAACAGGATTGATGCAATGAACGGCCAGAACATACGAATCAGGCTCAAGGCCTTCGATCATCGGATCCTCGATGCGTCCACGCGCGAGATCGTCAACACGGCAAAGCGCACCGGTGCGGAAGTGCGGGGCCCGATCCCGTTGCCGACCAGGATTGAGAAATTCTGCGTTAATCGCTCGCCACACATCGACAAGAAGAGCCGGGAACAGTTCGAGATGCGCACCCACAAGCGCGTCTTGGATATTGTCGATCCGACGCCGCAGACGGTGGACGCGCTGATGAAGCTCGACCTTGCCGCCGGTGTCGACGTGGAGATCAAGCTCTAGGAGGCAATCGGCAGTCGGTCGTGGCGGTAGGGCATGAGCCCGAACCGCGCTTCATCGCCAACTGCCTAACGCCCAGTGCCTACTGCCCATCGCGAGGGACCCATGCGGTCAGGATTAATTGCACAAAAGGTCGGCATGACCCGCATCTTCACGGATGCCGGGGAGCATGTTCCCGTCACCGTGCTGAAGATCGACAAGTGCCAGGTCGTGGCACAGCGTACGGCCGACAAGCACGGCTATACCGCGCTTCAGCTTGGCGTCGGCGCACGCAAGCCGAAGCACACGTCGAACCCGGAGCGGCAGCGCTTCGCCAAGGTCGAGATCGAGCCCAAGCGCAAGATCGCGGAGTTTCGGGTCAGCCCGGAGAACCTGATCGGCGTCGGAGACGAGATCACTGTCGACCACTTTCTCCCCGGGCAGTTCGTCGATGTTACCGGCGACAGCAAGGGCAAAGGGTTCCAGGGCGCGATGAAGCGCTGGAACTTCGGTGGTCTGGGCGCGGCGCACGGCGTGTCTGTCGTGCATCGTAGCCACGGCTCCACCGGCCAGCGCCAGGACCCCGGCAAGGTGTTCAAGGGCAAGAAAATGGCCGGCCACTTGGGCGACGAGCGGATCACGACGCAGAACTTGGTGGTCGTCAAGACGGACGTCGAACGCGGTCTGCTGATGATCCGCGGCGCGGTGCCCGGTTCGAAGGGTGGCTGGGTTTACGTCCGCGACGCGGCCAAGAAGTCGCTGCCGAAGGATGCGCCCAAGCCCGGCGCCGTCCGCAAGCGTGACGCCGCGCCTGCAACCGCAGCGAAGGAGTGAGCGTCGTGCAAGCCAACGTTATGACGCTCGACGCGGCAACCGCCGGTACGATCGAGCTTTCCGATACGATTTTTGGTCTGGAGCCACGCTCCGACCTGATCCACCGCATGGTGCGCTACCAGACGCTGAAGCGGATGGCCGGCACCCACCACGCGCAGGACCGGTCTGAGGTCAACGTGACCGGCAAGAAGATGTACAAGCAGAAGGGTACCGGTAGCGCCCGTCACGGCGACAAGTCGGTGCCGCAATGGCGCGGCGGTGGTAAGGCGTTCGGCCCCAAGCCGCGCAGCCATGCGATCGAGCTGCCCAAGAAGGTGCGCGCGCTGGCGCTCAAGCACGCGCTGTCGGCGAAGGCCAAGGCCGGCGAGATCGTCGTGATCGACAAGGCCGTGGTCGCCGACGGCAAGACCAAGGGCTTGAAGGCGAGCTTCGCCAAGCTCGAGTTCAAGAATGTGCTGATCATCGACGGGGCGGATCTGGAGCCGGGTTTTGCCCGCGCTGCCCGTAACCTTCCCAACATCGATGTGCTGCCCGTCCAGGGCATCAATGTGTACGACATCCTGCGCCGCAAGAAGCTGGTGTTGACCAGGGCTGCGGTCGAAGCGCTGGAGGCGCGGTTCAAATGAGCATCGCACTGGCAAAAGCCTACGACGTGATCATCGCTCCGGTGGTCACGGAAAAGTCGACCAGGGCCTCGGTCAACAACCAGGTCGTGTTCAAGGTCCGCAGCGACGCGACCAAGCCGCAGATCAAGGCGGCGGTGGAGCAGTTGTTCTCGGTCAAGGTGAAGGCCGTCAACACGTCGGTGCGCAAGGGCAAGCTGAAGACGTTCAAGGGTATCCGCGCGCTGCAGAGCGACGTGAAGAAGGCCGTTGTGACGCTCGAGCCCGGGCACATGATCGACGTGATGACGGGTCTGTAAGAGGGGCGGCGCACCATGGCATTGAAGACATTCCGACCCACATCGCCGAGCTTGCGCCAATTGGTGCTGGTCGACCGCAGCCTGCTGTGGAAGGGCGGCCCGATCAAGCAGCTCGTCGAGGGCAAGAGCAAGACGGGCGGCCGCAACAACCATGGCCGCATCACCACGCGTCACATCGGCGGCGGACACAAGCAGTCCTACCGCATGGTCGATTTCCGCCGGCGCAAGCACGACGTGCCAGGCAAGGTGGAACGGCTCGAGTACGATCCGAACCGGACCGCGTTCATTGCGCTGATCCGCTATGAGGACGGCGAGCTCGCCTACATCCTGGCGCCGCAGCGGCTGGCCGTCGGCGACACGGTCATCGCCGGCGCAAAGGTCGACGTGAAGCCGGGTAATGCAATGCCGCTGTCGGCGATGCCGATCGGCACGATCGTGCACTGCGTGGAGATGAAGCCCGGCGCGGGTGGGCAGATGGCGCGTGCTGCCGGCTCCTACGTGCAGCTCGTCGGCCGTGATGCCGGTTGGGCGATCCTGCGGATGAACTCGGGCGAGACGCGCCGTGTGCGGGCCGAATGCATGGCTGCGATCGGCGCTGTTTCAAACCCTGACAACTCGAACCAAGTCATTGGCAAGGCCGGTCGTAACCGCTGGAAGGGCAACCGCCCGACGGTGCGTTCGATCACCATGAACCCGGTTGATCACCCCAACGGCGGCCGTACCAACGGCGGCAAGCATTGGGCGACGCCATGGGGCAAACCGACCAAGGGCTACAAGACCCGCAATAACAAGTCGACCGAGAAGAATATCATCCGCAGCCGCTCGAAAGCCAAGTAATCGAGCCCGCTGAGGCTTTGGGAGATCGCACGTGCCACGTTCAGTCTGGAAAGGTCCGTTCGTCGACGGCTACATCTTGAAGAAGGCCGAGAAGTCGCGTGCTTCGGCGCGCAGCGAGGTCATCAAGACATGGAGCCGCCGCTCGACGATACTGCCGCAGTTCGTCGGACTGACGTTCGGCGTGCACAACGGCAAGAAGCATATTCCCGTGGCGGTGACCGAAGATATGATCGGTCACAAGTTCGGTGAATTCGCGCCCACGCGCTCGTTCAGCGGGCACGGCGGCGATAAGAAAGCCGTCAAGGGCAAGGGCTGAGGAACATCACGATGGGTAAGCCGAAACGTGAGCGCAGCCTGGCCGAGAACGAGGCACGGGCAATCGCCAAGAACCTGCGGGTCTCGCCGCAGAAACTCAATCTCGTTGCGGGTCTGATCCGCGGCAAGAAAGTCAACTCTGCGCTGGCGGACCTGGAGTTCTCCAAGAAGCGGATTGCCCAGGACGTGCGCAAGTGCGTGATGAGCGCCGTTGCGAACGCGGAGAACAATCACGGCCTGGACGTCGACGACCTCGTGGTCGCAGAGGCCTGGGTCGGCAAGAACCTGGTGATGAAGCGGTTTGCGGCGCGCGGCCGTGGGCGCTCCAGCGCGATCGAAAAGCCGTTCTCGCAGATCACCGTGATCGTGCGCGAAGTGAAGCCTGTGGAAACAGCGGCTGAGGAGGCCTGAGGCATGGGTCAGAAGATCAATCCGGTCGGTATGCGCGTTGGCATCAACCGCACCTGGGACAGCCGTTGGTTCGCCGGCCGGCAGGAGTATTCCAAGCTCCTGCACGAAGACATCGCGATCCGTAAACACATCTTGAAGATGCAGCGCCAGGCGGGCATCTCGAAGGTCGTGATCGAGCGGCCGCATCGCAAGTGCCGGGTGGCGGTCTACACCGCCCGTCCGGGCGTGCTGATCGGCAAGAAGGGCACCGACATCGAGAAGCTGCGCAGCGAGATCGCCGCGTTGACGGCCTCGGAGGTGCATCTCAACATCATCGAGATCCGCAAGCCGGAGATCGATTCGGTGCTGATCGCTGAAGGCATTGCCCAGCAGCTCGAGCGCCGCGTGGCGTTCCGCCGGGCGATGAAGCGTTCGGTGCAGTCGGCGCTGCGCTCCGGCGCGCTCGGCATCCGCATCAACGTCGCCGGCCGTCTTGGTGGCGCGGAGATTGCACGTACCGAGTGGTATCGCGAAGGTCGCGTTCCCTTGCATACGCTGCGCGCGGACATCGATTTCGGCTACGGCCGGGCGATGACGGCGTACGGCATCATCGGCATCAAGGTCTGGGTGTTCAAGGGCGAAATCCTCGAGCACGATCCGATGGCGTCCGAGCGGCGTCAGCTTGAATTGCAGGAAGGCGGCGGCGGTGGCCGGCGTCGTGATGGCGAAGGCGGTCGCCGTGACGGCGAAGGCCGTCGCGACCGTGGTGATCGCGGCGGACGGAATTGAGCTTCTGCTGAGTCGAAACGCAAAATCGGGATGTCCAGTTTTGCGAACTCTGCCTGAAGCCTGATCCGGAAAGCGCCATAGAGGTTTGGATATGCTGCAACCTAAACGAACAAAGTTCCGCAAGGCCCATAAGGGGCGCATCCATGGCACCGCCAAGGGTGGCACCGATCTCAACTTCGGCTCGCATGGGCTGAAGGCCGCGGCGCCGGAGCGCATCACCGCGCGCCAGATCGAGGCAGCCAGGCGGGCGATCACGCGTCATATGAAGCGTGCTGGCCGCGTTTGGATCCGCATCTTCCCGGACGTGCCGGTGTCGAAAAAGCCGGCCGAAGTTCGAATGGGTTCAGGCAAGGGGTCGCCCGAACTTTGGGTGGCCCGCGTAAAACCGGGACGGATCATGTTCGAGCTCGACGGCGTGTCGGATCAGACGGCGCGCGAGGCGCTGGAGCTGGGCGCCGCCAAACTACCGATCAAGACGCGCATCGTGGCGCGCCTGAAGTAGCAGACGGCTTAACGGCTGGGTGAAATTCCGGCGGGGCTCCTTTGCTGCCGCCACGTAATGAAGAAGTTGAGGAACCAGGCGATGAAGGCCTCGGAATTCAGAGACAAGACGCTGGATCAGCTCGACGACGAGCTCATCAAGCTGAAGAAGGAGCAGTTCAACCTGCGCTTTCAGAAGGCATCCGGCCAGCTCGAGAACGTGGCGCGCGTGCGTCAGGTGCGGCGCGACATCGCCCGCCTGAAGACCGTTGCGCGCCAGAAGTCGCTCGGCGGCGCTGCGAAATAGATCGGTAGAGGAAGTTAATTCATGCCCAAGCGCATCCTGCAAGGGGTCGTGGTGTCGGACAAGAACGACAAGACCATCGTGGTCGAAGTCGAGCGCCGCTACACGCATCCGCTGCTCAAGAAAACGGTGCGGCGCTCCAAGAAGTATCACGCGCACGACGAGAAGAATGTCTTCAAGATCGGCGATCTCGTGAGCATCGAGGAGAGCCGGCCTATCTCTAAGAACAAGAGATGGGTGGTTACGGGCGAGCCGCCCAGCCGCTAGTGGCTTCGGCTCCGGCCACATTGGTTGGAGCGGAGAGCTGCAACGGGTTCCGGCGACGAGCTGGGATGTGTAGCGGTAGTAAGGATCGAGGACGGTCGGGTTGATCCGATGCGGTCTGGTGAAATTAATCAGTGGCGAGACGAGGACTTGGCCGAAGACGGCAAGGTCCAGCTCAAGAGGATGCTCCGATGATTCAGATGGAGTCGTGTCTCGACGTCGCCGACAACTCTGGCGCGCGCTCTGTCCTGTGCATCAAGGTGCTGGGCGGTTCGAAGCGCAAGTATGCGACGATCGGCGATACTATCGTGGTGTCCGTGAGGGATGCCATTCCGCGTGGCCGCGTGAAGAAGGGCCAAGTGATGCGGGCCGTGATCGTGCGCACGGCGCATGGCGTGCGCCGCTCCGACGGCTCGCTGATCCGGTTCGACCGCAACGCTGCGGTGCTGGTCAACGCCACGGGCGAGCCGATCGGCAGCCGCATCTTTGGGCCGGTGACGCGCGAGCTGCGCTCGAGGAACCACATGAAGATCGTCAGCCTCGCTCCGGAGGTGCTGTAATGCCGTCGTTAAAGATCAAGAAGGGCGACCGTGTCGTCGTCATCTCGGGCCGCGACAAGGGCAAGCGCGGCGAGGTCGTTCGCGTGATGCCGACGGAGACGCGTGCGCTGGTGCGCGGCGTCAACATCGTGCGGCGCCACCAGAAGCAGTCGGCCTCGCAGGAGGGCGGGATCATCTCCAAGGAGGGACCGATTCATCTGTCCAACCTCGCCCTGGAAGATCCCAAGGACGGCCAGCCGACGCGGGTCGGATTCAAGTTTCTCGAGGATGGCCGGAAGGTGCGCTTTGCCAAGCGTTCCGGCGAGACGATCCCGGAGAGGAAGTAAGCCATGGCCGACGATAAGAAAACCAAGAAGGGCGCTCCCCCTGCCGGTGGCAAGGGCGGCGACGGCAAGGGCGGCGAGGCTAAGGTCAAGGCGAAGGCCGGGAAGGGCGCGGCAAAGCCCGCGGCCGACGCCGCACCGCGCTCGTTCACCCGTCCAAAGGACTACCGTCCGCGGATGAAGTCGCACTACGACAAAGTGGTGCGCGAGGCGCTCGTCAAGAAATTCGCTTACGGCAACCCGATGCAGGTGCCGCGGCTCGAGAAGATCGTGCTCAACATGGGCATCGGCGAGGCCGTCAACGACCGCAAGAAGGTCGAGAACGCGGCCGCCGATCTGGCCATGATCGCAGGCCAGAAGCCGGTGGTGACGCGGGCGCGCAAGTCGATCGCCACCTACAAGGTGCGCGAGGGCATGGCGCTCGGCGCCAAGGTCACGCTGCGCGGCGACCGGATGTATGAATTTCTCGACCGCCTGGTCACGATCGCGCTGCCGCGCGTGAAGGACTTCCGCGGGCTGAACCCGAAGAGCTTCGACGGGCGCGGCAACTATGCAATGGGTCTCAAGGAGCACATCGTGTTCCCCGAGATCGAGTACGACAAGGTGGACGAGGTGTGGGGCATGGACGTGATCGTCTGCACCACGGCGAAGTCCGATGACGAGGCGCGCGAGTTGCTCCGTCAGTTCAATTTTCCGTTCCGCGGATAAGGCGCCATATGAGGCCGCGCGGGCAATCCCGCGGGTGGTCTCCAGGAGGATAAGATGGCGAAGACGAGCTCGATCGAAAAGAATAACCGCCGCCGGCGGATGACCGCTCAATTCAAGACCAAACGGGCGGAATTGAAGGACGTGATCCGGGACAAGTCGAAGCCGATGGATGAGCGGTTCGAGGCCCAGATCAAGCTGGCCAAGATGCCGCGCAATTCATCGAAGACACGTATTCGCAACCGGTGCGAACTGACCGGGCGGCCGCGTGCCTTCTACCGGAAGCTCAAGCTTTGCCGTAACCAGCTACGAGAGCTGGCGAGCCAGGGCATGGTCCCCGGCATGACCAAGTCGAGCTGGTAAGGAGGGCGAGCAAGATGTCAATCAATGATCCCCTCGGCGATATGCTGACCCGCATCCGCAACGCGCAGATGCGCAAGCGGCCCAAGGTCACGACGCCAGCTTCCAACTTGCGCCAGAACGTGCTCGACGTGCTGATCGACGAAGGCTACATCCGTGGCTACACGAAGGTCGAGCACAAGAGCGGCATCAAGGAGTTCGATATCGAGCTCAAGTACAACAACGGCCAGCCCGCGATTCGCGAGATTTCGCGTGTCTCGACGCCGGGCCGGCGCGTGTATCGCCCGGTTCGCGATCTTCGCAATGTCGCCAACGGTCTCGGCGTCGCTATCGTCTCCACGCCCAAGGGCGTGATGGCCGATTGGCGTGCGCGCGAAGAGAACGTGGGCGGCGAAGTTCTCTGCAACGTGTTCTAGCGCTGTCGGTCGGACCGTCGCGGTTCGGTCGCGCATGTGAAAACGTCAGCCACGACTTAGGTCTCGACAAGGTAGTCAAGCGATGTCCCGCATCGGAAAGAAACCGGTTCCTGTTCCGTCGAACGTGACGGCGACGTTGACCGGCCAACAGGTCAAGGTCAAAGGCCCCAAGGGCGAGTTGGCCTTCACCGTGCCCGATATCCTCAAGGTCGTGAGGAACGGGGACGGTATCGAAGTCAGCCTCACCGAGGACAGCCGGCCGGCTCGTGCCATGTGGGGCATGTCGCGCACCATGATCACCAATATGATCAAGGGCGTGACGGACGGCTATTCCAAGACCCTGGAAATTCACGGCGTCGGTTTCCGCGCCGCGATGCAGGGCAAGGACAAGGTCCAGATGCAGGTCGGCTACAGCCACGACGTGATCCATCCGATTCCGCAAGGTGTCGAGGTCAAGGTCGGCGGCGCCAAGCAGGACCAGATCTCGATCACAGGTATCGACAAACAGCTCGTCGGCCAGCTTGCCGCGGAGCTGCGTGCCTATCGCAAGCCGGAGCCCTACCAGGGCAAGGGTGTGCGTTATCAGGGCGAATTTATCTTCCGCAAGGAAGGCAAGAAGAAGTAAGGACGTCGAGCCATGGCTAAGCTTAATAAGGATGACCGCCGTAAACGGCGTGTTCGTCAGACGCTCAAAAGCAGGGCGGGCGGGCGTCCGCGCCTGTCGGTGTTCCGGTCGTCCGAGAATATCTACGCGCAGATCATCGACGACGCCCAGGGGCGCACGCTTGCTGCGGCCTCGACGCTCGACAAGTCTTTGAAGGCCGCCTTGAAGACGGGCGCCGATAAGGACGCGGCGGTGGCGGTCGGCAAGCTGGTCGCCGAGCGCGCGCTCAAGGCGGGCGTCAAGGAAGTCGTGTTCGACCGCGGTTCCTATCTGTTTCACGGCCGCGTCAAAGCGCTGGCCGATGCCGCCCGCGAGGGCGGTCTGAGCTTCTAAGGAAGGATCTTCCACGTGGCACGTTCCCCCCAGAGAGACCGCGGCGGTCGCGATCGCGACAAGGCCGAAAGCGAATTCACCGAGAAGCTGGTTCACATCAATCGCGTCGCGAAGGTTGTGAAGGGCGGCAAGCGCTTCGGTTTCGCCGCGCTCGTCGTGCTCGGCGACCTCAAGGGGCGCGTTGCGTTCGGTCACGGCAAGGCGCGCGAGGTGCCGGAGGCGATCCGCAAGGCAACCGAGGCCGCGCGGCGTGCGCTGGTCCGCGTGCCGTTGCGCGAAGGCCGCACGCTGCATCACGATTCGGTTGGCCGTCACGGTGCCGGCCGGGTGATCATCCGCGCCGCCCCTCCAGGCACGGGCATCATCGCAGGCGGCGCCATGCGCGCCGTGTTCGAGATGCTTGGCGTGCAGGACGTGGTGGCGAAGTCGATGGGCTCGACCAACCCCTACAACGTCGTCCGCGCGACCTTCGATGCGCTGAAGGAGCAGGAAAATCCACGTGCGGTAGCCGCACGGCGCGGCAAGAAGTACGGCGAGATCGCCGCTCGTCGCCGCGATGGCTCGGTCGATGCCGAGGCCGCTGCCGCCCAGGCGGAAGCGTAAACTGGAACAACGGTTCGCGCGCTGGCCTAAACAGCTGGCGCGGCGGACCGAAGCAAGACCCTCGATTTCGGTTTGGGTCTTGTGACGAGCAATTTACCGGCGATGCCGGATCGCGGTGCAGAGGCCGGAAAAATCCGGCCTTACGCCGAGCTGACAAGGTGAAGTGACATGGCAGGCAGCGGCAAGACGATCACGCTCGAGCAGACCAGCAGCCCCAACCGGCGGCCGGATCGGCAGCGCAAGACTCTTATCGGACTGGGGCTCAACAAGCTGCATCGCCGCAGCACGCTCGAGGATACGCCGTCGGTGCGGGGCATGGTGGCGAAGGTGAGCCACATGGTGCGCATCGTCGAGGATAAGACGTGATTGGTGAGTGGTCAGTGGTGAGTAGAATCCGCCACCGCTGAACCCTTCACTTCCACCACTCACAATTCACCACACACCACTCACGAGAAAACCCCATGCGTCTCAACGAGCTCAAGGACAATGCCGGTGCCCGCAAGATGCGGGTCCGGGTTGGTCGCGGCATCGGCTCCGGCCTCGGCAAGCAGGCCGGCCGCGGCGGCAAAGGCCAGACGGCACGTTCCGGCGTCGCGATCGGTGGCTTCGAAGGCGGCCAGATGCCGCTCCACCGCCGGTTGCCCAAGCGCGGCTTCAACGCGTGGCGGCCGGAAAAGTACAACGAGATCAACATCGGTGCGCTGCAGGCGGCGATCGATGGCGGGCGGCTCAGTGCCGCGGCACCGATCGACAACGCGATGCTGATCGCGGCGGGCCTGATGCGCCGTCCCAAGGATGGCCTGCGTCTGCTGGGTGAGGGCGAGATCAAGGCGAAGGTGGCGATCACCGTCAATCACGCCAGCGCTTCGGCGCGTGCCGCTGTCGAGAAGGCGGGCGGCTCGATCACGCTGATCGCCAAGAAGATCCTCCCGGCGGACGAGGCCAAGCGGAAGAAGACGGCAGCCAAAAAGGCCAAAACCGGCAAGAAGAAGGGCAGCGAGGAGTAGCCCAGGCACTCGTCCAAGCCCCAGGTCTGGACCGGCATGAGCGCGAGGCTTATCCCTTGATCCCAACCGTTCTTGTCAGCGACTTGCCCACGAGAATTTGGACGCTCCTTGCACGCAGGGCCGCCGTGCGGTGTGCGGGCTGGGAGCGTTTTCATTTCCCCCGCATGGTCCGGCGACACGGCCGGCCGCCGGGCAACGCTGGCACATTCGTTGGATGCAACGCTGACTGGGACTTCCAATAAACGCCTTTCAATCCACTGGTCAGCGACAACGTAAATGTCGTATGCAGTGGCGACGTAATCGGGGCCGGGGATGTGGCGTGCCGAGCGTGGAGCGGGTCCGTTCCAGGGGCTCCTGCTTTGGCTGATAGGTCGCATACGGGACTGGCGCTGGTAGCGCTTGAGGAGAGATCGAAGATGACATCGGCAGCCGAACGGCTAGCGTCAAACATCAATCTCGGCGCGCTGGGGAAGGCCGAGGAGCTCAAGCGGCGCATCTGGTTCACGCTGGGCGCGCTACTGGTCTTCCGGCTCGGGACGTTCATTCCGATTCCCGGCATCGATCCTGTCGCCTTCGCCGAGACGTTCAAGCAGAACTCGACCGGCATCCTGGGCATGTTCAACATGTTCGCGGGCGGCGCCATCGAGCGCATGGCGATCTTCGCGCTCAACATTATGCCCTACATTTCAGCCTCGATCATCATGCAGCTCATGGGGTCGATCGACAAACGGCTGGAAGCGCTGAAGAAAGAGGGCGAGCAGGGCCGCAAGCAGATCAACCAGTACACGCGTTATCTGACGGTCATCATCGCGACAGCGCAGGCCTACGGCATCGCGATCAGCCTGGAAGCCTCGCGCTCCAGCATCGGCTCGATCGTGATCGATCCCGGCTGGTTCTTCCGCCTCTCGACCGTGATCACACTGGTTGGCGGCACGATGTTCCTGATGTGGCTGGGCGAGCAGATCACTGCGCGGGGCGTGGGCAACGGTTCGTCGCTGATCATCTTCGCGGGCATCGTCGCGGGCATGCCGCAGGCGATCATGCAGTTGCTGGAGATGGGCCGCACGCAGACGCTGTCGCCGTTCGTGATCATCTTCCTGCTGGTGCTGATGCTGGCGACGGTCGCGGCGATCGTGTTTTTCGAGCGGGCGCAAAGGCGACTGCCGATCCAGTATCCCAAACGGCAAGTCGGCAACCGGATGACGCAGGGCGACAGCTCGCATCTGCCGTTGAAGCTAAACTCGTCGGGCGTGATCCCGCCGATCTTCGCCTCGTCGCTCCTTCTGTTGCCGATTACCGCGGCGCAGTTTTCAGGCGGGCAGGGGCTGACCTGGCTCAACGACGTCCTGCCGCGCAGCGTGGCGTACTGGATTCCGGAGTGGGCGGGCGTTATCGCAGCGCTCGGCCGTGGTCAGCCGATGCACATCCTGATCTATGTCGCCTTCATCGTGTTCTTCGCGTTTTTCTACACGGCGGTCGTGTTCAATCCGAACGAGACTGCAGACAACCTGCGCAAGTACGGCGGGTTCATCCTGGGCCGGCGCCCGGGCGCGGAGACGGCGAAGTACATCGACTATGTGCTGACGCGCATTACGGTCGTGGGTGCGATATATCTGGCGGTAGTTTGCGTGCTGCCGGAGTTGCTCACCGTTTATTGGGCCGTGCCGTTCTATTTCGGCGGTACGTCGCTGCTGATCGCGGTTAGTGTGACGATGGATACGGTGAGCCAAGTGCAGAGCCATCTGCTGGCGCATCAGTACGAAGGACTGATCAAGAAGTCCAAATTGCGTGGTGCATCGACCAATCCGCGGGGGCGCAAATGAACCTGATCTTGCTGGGGCCGCCGGGGGCCGGCAAAGGCACGCAAGCAGAAGGCCTGGCGGCCAAGCACGACCTGGTTCAGCTTTCGACGGGCGCAATGCTGCGCGCCGCCGTCAAGGCGGGCACCGAAGTCGGTCTCAAGGCCGATGCCGTGATGAAGAAGGGCGGTCTCGTCTCTGACGACATCGTCGTTCGGATCATCAAGGATCGGATTGCCGAGCCCGATTGCGAGAACGGGTTCATCCTCGACGGATTTCCCCGCACTCTGCCGCAAGCGGCAGCGTTGGAAAAAATGCTCAGAAGCGCCAAGCGGCGGCTCGATGCGGTGATCGAGCTCAAGGTCGACGACAAGGTGCTGGTCGAGCGCATCTCGGGGCGCTTCTCGTGCTCCAAGTGCAGCGCGGGCTACCACGACACGTTCAAGCCCACCAAGGTGCGCGGCGTGTGCGACACCTGCGGCTCCAAGGATTTCACCCGCCGCGCCGACGACAAGGCCGAGACGGTTCAGGCGCGGCTGATGGCCTACTACAAGGAAACCTCGCCGCTGATCGGCTACTACTTCGCCAAGGGGCGATTGGAGACGGTCGACGGCATGGGCTCGATCGAACAGGTCGGTGCCGACATCGAAGCGGCGATCGAGAATCTTGCTGGCTGATTTGACGGGCTGATTTTCGCTGGAGCCGTACCCGCCCGGCTCGTGAACAATTGCCCGCAGGGGTAGCGGGGATCGCACATGAAGAGACCGAGACCCCCGAAGGCAGCACGCCCTGCCGGCAGCCAGAACCGGACAGGTCCCCGCGATGGCGGTGGCGCGCGTCCAGGCGCAGGGGGGCGTCCCAGCGCGGACCACACCAGGAGTGCGCGGCCGCGGATAGTGCCGCGCGATGAAGGCGAGCGCCATGCGCCAATGCAAGAGCAGCGCCCGCAGGACAAGCTGGTGCGGATCGCCGGGCTGCCTTCCGTGATAGAGGTGTTCAAGTCCTCGGCCGACCGCATCGAGCGGATGTACTTCGACGGGGCTACCAAGGTGGACGTGCAGGAATACTGCGTCTATCTCGCGCGGCGGCGGAAAGTCTACCGGCAGGTCGGCGCAGACGAGATGCAGCGCGTGGCCGGCACGGCGATGCATGGCGGCGTGGTGGTGCTCGTGCATCCGCGGCCGATCCGGGATCTGGACTTGGCCAAGGCCAGCGGCTGGGCGTCGGCCAAGAAGCCGTTGCTGATCCTCGACGGGGTCGGAAATCCGCAGAATATCGGAGCCATTGCGCGGACGGCCGCTTTCTTCGGCGTCGAGCACATGGCGTTTTCGAGCCACCCCGGACAGGCGGGGTTGTCGGACGCCAGCTATCGGGTGGCCAAGGGCGCGCTCGAGCACATCGAGATCCACCGCATTGCAAACCTAGCCGAAACCCTGCGCCGTCTGAGCCTGTTCTATCATGTCGTCGGCACGGCGCTTGGCACGGGCAAGGATCTGAAAGATCTGGAAAAAAGCACTAAGCCCGTGGCCCTTGTGCTGGGCAACGAGGAGGAGGGGCTGGCGCCCGACACGCTGGCAGCGTGCAGCGCGGTCGTCTCGCTCTCGGGCAGCGCCAAGGTGCAGTCGCTGAACGTTTCAGCAGCAACCGCGATCCTGGTGCATGCGTTGCTGGCGCGGCACTGAGCAGAGGCACCACGTGACTTTTCCGTCGCCGCGTCATATTCCGGGCCGGCTTCACGGGCTATTCTGATTGCCGAAAGCGGGCTGAACGGCCCGCCAACTTCAGGTTCTGGGACGAGACACATGCGGCGCGCATCGATAGTCGGTTCGATTATGGCCTTAGTCGTGGTGCTGTTCGCGGGCGCGATGGCCGCTTTGGCGGCCGAGGATGTGCACGAGTGCGACAGTCCGGATGGCAACCGCATCAAGGCATGCACGGAGTTGATCGAGACGCCTGGCATCAGCCTGCCTCGGCTCGTCACGGCTTACGCCAACCGGGCGCTGGCGCACTCCCTGGGCGGGCAATTCGAGACCGCGATCCGCGACTACGACAAGGCGATCGAGCTGTTCCCGGATTTTGCCGTTGGTCTCAACAATAGGGCGTGGGCCTATTTCAAGTGGGGCCGCGCGCAGCAGGGTATGCCGGATGTCGAGCGTTCGCTGCAGCTTGATCCGTTCAGCCCGCATACCCTCGATACGCGGGCGCATATCCATCAGACACTGGGCAATCAGCCGAGCGCAATTCGCGACTACGAGTCGGCGATGGTCTACGGCGGCACGCGTATGGTGACGCTGTATCAGTGCGGACTGAAGATGCACCGGCTTTACAGTGGTCCCAACGACGGCGTGATCCGGCCCGATCTGCTGCAGGCGATCAAGGCGTGTGTCGAGAAGGGCGCCGCCTGCGATCCGCTGCCGCCGGATGAAGAGTGCCGCGAACAGCTCTCCTGACCTGAACGAGAGCGGTATGGCGTCGACCGTTCTCTCGCTGCTCGATGCGCGCGCGCTGGTGGCGTTCCATGCCAGCGGGCTGTGGCGCAAGGTTACGATCTACGCGATTGCTGCTGACCACGCGGCGCGGATGCCGGAGCGCACCGCGCTGCGGGATCGCTTTCGTGCGTTGACGTGGGGCGAGGTCGTGACGGCCGCGGATGCGCTCGCGGTCGATCTCGCCGCGCGCGGTGTGAGGCCGGGTCAGCGCGTTGCATTCTGGATGCCGGATCGGATCGAGTCCGTCGTCACGTTGCTGGCGTGTTCGCGGGCCGGGTACGTCTGCTGCCCGTCGCCACACCGCAATCATACCGTGGTGGAAGTGCAGGCGATGGTCGAGCGGATGCGGGTGGCCGCGTTCGTGTACCAGCCCGGATTTGGCGCTGACTCGCGTGCGCCGGGCCGCGAGCACGCAATCGAGGCTGCGATCGCGGGCATCGGCAGTGTGCGGCACGTATATCGGCTGGCGCCGCTGTCGGCTGCGGATGCCAGCCGCGCGCTGTTTGCCGATGATGTCGCACTGCCGGCCAAGGCGCTACCACCGCCCGCGGCCGATCCCGACCGGGTATCCTACATCGCGTTCACATCGGGTTCGACAGGGCGGCCCAAGGGCGTCATGCATTCGGACAACACGCTGCTCGTGACCGCGCGGGCGCTGTGCCGCGATTGGCGGATCAGTGCCGATGACGTGGTGTGCTCGCTCAGTCCGTTCAGTCACAACCTTGGTGTGGGCGCACTCATGACGGCGCTGGTGGCGGGCGCGGAGCTCGTAATGCACGATACGCCACGTGGGGAAAGTATCCTCGACCGGCTGACGAAAACGGGCGTCACGTATCTGATCGGCGTGCCAACACATGCGATGGATCTCGTTGCGGAATTGCGGCAGCGCAAGCTATCGCGGCTGGGCAAGCTGCGGGCATTCCGCGTGTCGGGCGCGGCCAGTCCACCGCAGGTGATGCACGATCTGATGGCGTTCGGTATCGAGCCGCAGAGCGGCTACGGCATGACCGAGAACAATTCGCACCAGTACACGCGGCCGGGCGATGAACCCGCGTTGATTGCGGGCACCTGCGGGCTGGCCTGCGAGGGCTACGAGATCCGCATTTTCGATCCGTCCGATCAGGATCGCGAGCTGCCGCGCGGCGAAGTCGGTTTGGTGGCGGGGCGCGGCGCGTGCCTGATGTTGGGATATTTCGACGATCAGCTGGCGACGGAGGCCGCCTTCAACGCGGATGGCTGGTTTATGACCGGCGATCTCGGCACACTCGATACCGGCGGATACCTACGCATCACGGGCCGGCAAAAGGAAGTGCTGATCCGTGGTGGTCACAACATCGCTCCGGCGCGGATCGAGGAATTGGCCGCGGGGCATGGGGCGATTGCCCGTGCGGCGGTGCTGGCGCTGCCCGATCCGCGGCTTGGTGAGCGGATTTGCCTCGCCTATGTCGCGCGCGCTGGGGCGGCGCTCGATGTCGCTTCGGTGCTCAAGCATCTGGCCGCAGCGGGCTTGTCGCGCTACGAGATGCCGGAGTTCATGCTACCGGTGGCCGAGATGCCGCTGATGGCGAACGGTAAGATCGACAAGGCGGTGCTGGTTCGCCAGATTGGCGCCGGCATGCTTGCGCCAGTTCCAGTCGCGCATGATGCCTAACAAGATAGACGTAAGGGGAGGGACGACGATGACGAGATCTGGTTCGCGGGGCTTGTTCCGCGCGATGTTGGCTACGGTCGCGCTTGGCGGCGCTGTCGCGAGTGAGGCAAACGCCCAGGCCTATCCGACGAAGTCCGTCAGGGTGATCGTGCCGCTGTCGGCGGGCAGCGCGACGGATATCATCCCCCGCGTGGTGTTCGAGCACGTCGGCCAGGCGCTCGGGCAGAGCTTCATCATCGAGAACCGAGTCGGTGCGGGCGGTTCGATCGCGGCCAATGCGGTCGCGAAGTCCGATCCGGATGGCTACACGATCCTGGTGCACTCCAACGGCCATGTCATCGCGCCGGCCGTCACCGCGAAGTTGCCGTATGACGTGCTGACGGATTTCACGAACATTACTTCGCTCGGCATCGTGCCGCATGTGCTTGTCATCGCGACCGAGCAGAAGATCAACTCGATCAAGGGGCTGGTCGAGATGGTAAAGAAGAAGCCCGGCGGGCTCGTCTATGGTGCGGTGGTTGGAACCGCGCCGCATCTCAACGCGGAGCATTTCCGTAAGGCGATGCAGATCGAAGGCCGCATGGTGCCCTACAAGGGCGCACCGGAAGCGTTGACGGAAGTTCTCGCCAACCGCATCGACGTGTACTTCTCGCCGATCCTGCCGGCGCTGCCGTTCCTCGAAGGCAAGGATTCGAAGATGGTCGCGCTGGCGGTGACGGCAGCCAAGCGCGTCTCGGCGCTGCCCGATGTGCCCACGGCGATCGAGCAGGGCTATGGCGACAGCGTGTTCGGTCTGTGGATCGGCTTGTACGGCCCGGCCAAGATGCCGGCCGCCGTCGTCGAGAAACTCTACGCCGAGACGGCGAAGGCACTGGCGAAGCCTGACGTGCAGGAAAAGCTCAAGAAGATGGGCGTCGAGCCCAACCTGATGCCACCAGCCGAGTTCGACACGTACGTGAAAAAGGAAGTCGAGGTGAGCGCCGAGTTGGCGAAGGTGGCGGGGTTGGCGAAGCAGTAGGGGTATCGTAGGGCGGTCAAGCGCATTGCGCGCTGCCGCGCTTGACCGCCCTACGGTTTCACCCACTTCCAATCGAGCGCCAGGCGGCGGCGATTTCAGCGCCGGTTGCGCGCCAGACGCCTTTGTGGCTGCAGATGTATTCGAGGGCTGAATCGAGCGCGCCGATGCGATGGGGCATGCCGATCAAGTAGGGATGCAGCGCGATCGCCATGACGCGGGCTTGCGTTTCCCCCTCGCGCCATAGGGTGTCGAACTGGCGGCGGATCATGGCATCGAAGTCGCCGGGCGACATGAAGCGGCGCTCGAATGCCGGCTTGTCATTGAGCTCGAGCGAATAAGGCATGGCCTGGATCGTGCGGCCGCCGTCGAGCTTCATGGGGATTGGTTGGTCGTCGACAACCCAGTTGGCGCAATATTCGATGCCGTTGTCGCAGAGTAGATCAAGCGTACCCCAGGTCTCCTGCAAGCCCGAGCTGAGCCAGCCCTTTGGCGCCGTGCCAGTGCTGCGGGTGATCGTTTCGACCGTATTGCGGATGGTGCGCGCCTCCTCGTCCGGTGTCATCTGGTTGAGGTACCGCGTATTGCTCTCGTTGTGGCCCATCCACTCCCAGCCGCGCTTGTTGCCCTCCTCGATGATTTCGGGATGCTGGGCGCACACGTCGCTGTTGAGCGCAACGGTGCCGCGCACGCCGTGGCGGTCGAGCACGTCCATGATGCGGAAGATGCCGATGCGGTTGCCGTAGTCGCGCACCGCGAAGCCGGCGACGTCGGGGATGTTGGGTGTCGTGATTTTTTCGTCGAGCGCGAAGAACTCGATGTTGGGGATCACCCACAGCGCGACGCGATTGCCGTTCGGCCACAGCACCTTCGGACGGCGGACGATGGGCGAGTAGGGATAGGGGCCGGTCTTGCGTGGTTTCATTGGATTACTCCGCGGTGATGCCGGCCTTGGTGATGATCTCGCGCCATTTCGCAACCTCGGACGAGATGAAGGCGCGGAGTTCTTCGGGCGTCGAGGTGGCAGGATCGATCCCGGCATCGACGAGGCGCTTGTTGGTCGCGGGATCCTTCACGGCGTCGACGATGGCCTTGTTGAGCCTCTCGACGATAGCGCGCGGCGTGGCCTTGGGCGCCACCATGGCAAACCACGCATCGCTGATGAAGGTAGGCAAGCCCAGCTCCACGGTGGTGGGAACATCGGGCTGGGAGGGAGAGCGGCTCGTGGCCGTCACGGCGAGCGGTCGCAGCTGGCCGGCCTGCAGTTGGCCCAACAGATTCGGGATCAGCTGGAAGCTCAGCGGCACGATGCCTGTGACGAGGTCCGTCACGAGTTGCGGCGATGCGCGATAGGGCACGTGCGTCATCTTCGTGCCGGTGATCTGCTCGAAGTAGGCGCCGGCGATATGCTGCGACGAGCCGTTACCGATGGAAGAGTAGTTGAGCTGGCCGGGCCGTGCCTTCACGTACTCGATCAGCTCGCCCAGCGATTTGACGGGAACGGAGTTGCTGACGACCACGATGTTCGGCATACGCGCCAGCAGCGTGATCGGCTCGAAATCCTTCTCCGGATCGTAGGGGATCGTCTTCGACAGCGTTTTGTTGACGCTCAGTGGGCCCGAGGGGATGAGCCCGATCCGGTAGCCGTCCGGATCGGCGCGGGCAACCGTCGCCGTGCCGAGGTTGCCGCCTGCACCGGCCTGGTTTTCGATCACGAACGGCTGCCCCATCGCGCCGGCCGCTTTCTCCAGCACGATGCGGCCGAGTACGTCCGCGGCGCCGCCGGCCGGGAACGGGATGGTCACGCGGATCGGGCGGTCGGGGTAGGTCTGGGCTGAGGCCGCGGTCGAGATGAACGCAACAGCGAGCGCGGCGAAGAGGCGTGCGGGCATGAGGTCGTCCCTGCTCGATGGAGTCAGACCCTGCGGATCCGACCCCCTCCATGTTTTCGCGCGATTGCAAGTCGGGGCAGACCTGCAGGGTTTGCCCCCGGGCGACATCAAGCGCTCTTCTTCTTCTTCACCATGCCTTCCAGGTGCGCGATAACCTCGTCGGCATGCATCACGTCGGCGTACTTGTGGTGGAGGTCGAACAGGTTGACCTTGTGCGACAGCATCGAGCGGTCGTAGGTGCATTCTTCGACCAGCGTATTGTGGAAGCCGAACGAGTAGGCGTCGACCGTGGAGGCGCGGACGCAGCCCGACGTGCTTTCGCCACAGATGATCAGGCTGTCCGCGCCGAGCTTACGCAGATGCGTGATCAGCGGTGTGCCGAAGAACGCCGATGCGCGCTCCTTGTAGATCACGATCTCGCCGGGCTCGGGCGCGAGGTCGGGCTGGATCGCATAGAGATCTTCGGTTTCCTCGAGCTTCTTGCGGTTGGTCGAATGAACGCCGCCGGTGTCTGCGTGGCGCGTCGTGTAGACGATCGGCACGCCGGCGCGGCGGGCGGCGGCGAACAGCTTTTGCGTCGGGGGCATCGCCTTCCAGGCGTTCTCGCCGCAAGAGCCGTCGAACTCCTTGTTGACGACGGCAACCGGCTTGTTCCCGCCGAGGTAGGCCTTCTTGTAGAGGTCGATCGCCAGCACGGCTGGGTGGCGGCCGACGAAGACCTCGCGGTGATAGGAGGCGTAGATATCGAGGATCTCCTGGTCGACGATATCCTTCCAGCAGTGATCGTTGAAGTCGCGCTTGGTCATGTTGGTCCCCGTCGTGGCGTTGGATTGAGGCTGAATGCGAGGTTAGGACGGATCGCAAAAAAGCTGAATCGTGATCTGTGTGCGTGCGACCGTGTGACTCGGCAGCGCGGGATTCCTTGTCCCGGCGAACAGTCGTACGCCGTTGCATGATCGACAGACAAGCCATTCGGCAAAGATGGGAAGCCG
>CAMDPA010000014.1 GCA_945903565.1 Devosia equisanguinis
GCGCCTCGAACTCGGCGGCGGTCTTGGGAAAATCCCGCCACAGATCATCCGACTTATGCTGTGTCATGGCGCCAACTCCTGGTTGTCGCCGGTAGACCATGCAATTGCGCTGAATTTGAGGGACCTGAGGCAAGGGGATAGGTATGGCATCTGAAGCCCTCGGCGCGTTGAGACCGCGAAAGCACCAACGTGCCAGAACCTAGCGGCGGCGACAATTGCTCAGTTGGGGCACCCGTCAAGCCGAGCAATCCACGACGGCGCGGACAAGCTGGGTCGCGCGAAAGCTTGACCCAGCCTACGTGGAAAATGCTTACGGCTCCAGCTCGGTATCCCAATACAGGTAGTCCATCCAACTGTGGTGCAGGTAGTTGGGCGGGAACAGGCGGCCGTTGCGATGCAGCTCGAACACCGTGGGGCGGTCGGGATGCTGATAGGGGATCATCCCGGCGTCGATCGGCATCAGGCCGCCCTTCTTCAGATTGCACGGCGCGCACGCGGTCACCACGTTGTCCCAGCGGGTCAGGCCGCCGCGCGAACGCGGGATCAGGTGATCGAACGTCAGTTCGCTCTTGCAGCCGCAGTACTGGCAGGAAAAGCGGTCGCGCAGGAACACGTTGAAGCGGGTGAACGCGGGATAGAGCGCGGGCCGCACGTAGGTCTTGAGCGCGACGACACTGGGCAGCCGCATTTCGAACGACGGGCTGCGAACGGCCCGGTCGTACTCGGAGACGATGTTCACGCGGTCGAGGAACACCGCCTTGACCGTCTCCTGCCAGCTCCACAGCGATAGCGGATAGTAGCTCAGCGGCCGGAAGTCGGCGTTCAGCACCAGGGCAGGGAATGATTCAGGATGGCCTGCTTGAGCATTCACGTGCGTATATCCCGTCGGTTACCCCAACGAACCAGGATCGCACCCTGACGGCTACGGTCGTATACTAGCGGTCTGTGTCGGTTATGTGAAGCAAGGTTTTATGGTTGAGGTTCTGGGGGTTAGCCCAAACCGTAGGCCGGGGTGAGGCCGGATTTTCAGCCGGAGGAAGCCCGACGCACCGCTGAAGAATGTCGGGCTTCGCGCGAAGGGCGCTCAGCGCCGACCTACGGGCGCATAGCCGAATTCGGGACACCTCTTGTCACGTGCGCGACGCTCGGTTCTGTCGGGGAATGATAGAAATCGAGCTGTCCCGATTTGCTGGCCTGCAACGGAAAACGTCTCGCCGGGAACGTCGGGTCTCGCAAAGTGCTCTACCCGACCTACGTCATCGCTCCACTTTCTTCCTCGCGACAAAGGCTGCGAGCCGCTTCGACTACGTTCTTTACGTCTGCTCCTACGTCGAGGCGATCATTCGACCATGTCGCGTGACGGTAGAAACACCGGCATTCATCAGCTTTCCGCCCACCTTTACCGCCGAACTTATCCCCGCCCTCGCGACGTAGCGCATTCTCCTCAAATCCTTCCGCACACGCCGGGGCGCAGGCTCGAGCTGGGAACCTGTGGGTGGGGGGAGTGTGCCGGATACGCCAGGGGACATCAGCTGCCTCTGGGGGATCACTGCCGGACGGGGCGAAAATCCCGTTCAACTCCGGATCTCAGGATGTCCGGAGGATGGTGGTACCGCGATCCGAAAAGAGGGCCCACCCTCGTTGCATGTCGTGCTGAAAGCGCTCGACTTCGACACGGCGGGGCGGCGAAGGCCGCATCCAATACAAACAAATGTCCGAGGCCTTGCCGCCCCGCACCTTGTTGTCTTGCACCATCCGACTCCGCTTCGCGGAGCCGGTAAATGGCGCGTGGATGGGAACGCGATGTCCTACGTCACCGTCACGCGATATCCCACGCGCGGGAAATGGATCGCGACCTTGCCGCACAGGGCGTGCTCGTGATTGATCACCAGCGTCTCGCGACCGATCGAACGCACGATGCCTTCGACCTGCTTTTCGCCGGTGTCGGTCAGCGGCCCGATCGCGACCTTCATGCCGGGCTTCAAGCCCTGGGGATCGCGCGGATCGGCCTTCTCGGGCACCTGGGATTCCGCGGCCTTGGCGATGGCCAACGCCTCGGCCGGCGTCATCGGCGACGGCGTGCCGTGGCCGATCGCCTTCATGCGCTCCTCCCACGCCGCAATCCCTGGGAATTCCTCCATGAACGTGCCGACCTCGGCATAGCGCGCACGGAAGAACCACATGATATGCCACGCGAAAGCATCGGCCACGCTCGGCGCATCGGCGGTCAGATACGGCTTGCCGGAACCCAGCTGCGCCTCGAGCCAGCCGAGATGGCCGCGCAATTGCGCCAGCACGTGCGGCAGGTCCGCCGCCTCCTTCCGCAGGTCCGCATTGGGGCCGAGGTAGAGCCTCGAGCGGTCCGTCACCAGCGCCGGCGGCAGGGCGTCCATCACAGGCGCGAAGGCGACGCGGAACAGCAGGTCGAACAGGGGGCCGTCGGTCCAGCGCGACACCGCCCACGGCATCCCCTTGCCGGGCCCCGGGAAGAACGACGGCGTGGGAAATCGCCGCTCCAGTTCGCGCAGGATGCACTGGCTGTCGCAATAGATGTCGGCGCCGAATTGCATCACGGGGATGCGGCGATAGCCGGCGGTCATCGCGAACAGCTCGGGCCTGTCGGGCAGGCGATTGTGCTCCACCGAACGCCAGGCGAGCTTCTTGATGCCGAACGCCGCGCGCACCTTCTCGGCCACGGGCGACTGCGGATAGTGGTGAAAAATGATCTCGGTCATGGGCTCGGTTCCTGTGCGGAGGGGGCGCCTAAGCAGACTTTCGTTGGGGTTCCATTCCTAAGCACGTTTCGAGGAGGCCGCCAACACGGGCCCCACCGCCGCAATGCCGCCCCTCTCCCGCCCCGATCGTCCCTCAATCGCTGGTTACCAACCGTTAATGAAGCTCCGGTAACGAGGGTTGGTGTGCTGGTCCGTGATCGGATCAACGGAGCGGGGGATTTGGTAAGCACGAGCTGCCTCGATTTTGGGCCGGCTCGGGACGAGGGGTCGTCTTGCGAGTGACTGCGCGAGGTCTACTGGTTGCCTGCGCCTGCGCCGTCATGGGCGTACTTGGCGCGGTTGATCTCATCGCGCAGATGCCGCAGACGCGCACGATCTCGCTGCGCAACATCCACACCAACGATGTCGTCACCGTCGAATACAAGCGCAACGGCCGCTACGTGCCCGAAGCGATGGAGCGCATCAACTGGGTGATGCGCGACTGGCGACGCGACGAGACCACGAAGATGGATCCAGCGCTCGTCGACCTGCTCTGGGAAATGCACCACGAACTCGGCTCGCAGGCGCCGATCAACATCATCTCGGCGTTCCGGTCGCGCGCCACCAACAACATGCTGCGCAAGTCCGTCGGCGGACAGGCCAGCGAAAGCCGCCACATCCTCGGCAAGGCCGCCGACGTGCAGTTTCCCGACGTGCCCGTCAAGCACATGCGCTATGCCGCAATGGTGCGCGAGCGCGGCGGCGTCGGCTACTACCCGACCTCGGCGACGCCCTTCATTCACGTCGATACCGACCGCGTGCGCGCCTGGCCTCGGATGCCTCGCTTCGAGCTGGCGCTGCTGTTTCCCAACGGGCGCACGCAGCACAAACCAGCAGACGGCGGCGACCTCTCGATGGACGACGTGCGCACCGCCAAGGCGCGCCAGCCCGAGGTCGCGCTGCAGCTCGCCTCGTTCCACGACATCCGCCGCCGCAGCCGCGAGCCTTCGCTGATGACCGCGTTGGTTCCGGGGCCCGAACCCGTGTTCACACCCGGTCCGCCTGTGACGAAGGCCGCCGTGCCGCAAGCGCCGCAACTCGTCGCCACGCCGCGGCTGGCGGACCGGCCTTCGCGCCTCGCTCAACGCCCGACCGACGACGACCGCCGCCGGATGACGCAACTTGCAGCGCTGGCTGGAATTCCCGAGCCGGTGGCAGGCCCCGCGCTGGTTGCGGCTCCCGCGCTCGCCGTTCGGCCCAACATCATGCGCAAAGGCCACGAGCCTGCCGAGAGCGTGCCTGAGGACACAAAGACCGGCCCGTTCCCACGTCTCGTGTTCCTCACGGCGGTAGGCATCGAGAGCCTGAAGGGCTGGAGCACAGGCTGGGCGCCATCGCCCGAGTGGGACGAGGATCACCCGGAAGAAGCGTCGTACCGCCCCTTCCCGCTCGCGCCATTCCTGACCGAGACGGCCTCGATCGACGACCCCGCGTTGACCAAGCTCGTGCATCCCGACTTCGCGCGCACTGCCGAACTGTTCGAGACCTCCAGCGCCACCGAACCGCTGCGCCTGCGTCCGGCCCGCACCCTTGCCGAAATGATGTGGACGGATAAGTGGAGCAACGGCAGCATCGGCCTGGACCGCCTCGGCCCATCCACCGCCCCAGGCCCCATCGCCGCCCGCCGCGTGCAGACCGAAGTCGCGCGTTGAGCTGTCCGACCTTGGGGTCCGGCACCATTGCGATGAACCTGAAATCGTGCGGTTCTATCCACGGGGTCCGCGCGTCGTGCAATGTGACGCGTGAATGACCGAACCGCCAGACAACCGCGCGAGACCGCAATGGCCAACATCACTTTGCAGCAAGCCGAATCCATCATCGACGCCATCATTGCCAAGGGCCGCGCGCTCGGATTGAGACCGTTGAGCGTTGTCGTGGTGGAGCCCGGCTGCATCGTCAAGGCGTTCAAGAAGGAAGACGGCTCGGCGATGATGCGGTTCGAAATGGCGTTCGGGAAGGCCTATGCCTCGCTCGCCCTTGGCCGTTCATCGGATCTCGTGCGCCAACGCGCCGAGCATCGGCCGATGTTCATGGAGTACATGATCGGCGCCTCGCGTGGGCAGATCTTCCCCGAAGGCGGCGGGCAGCTCATCCGCGACGTCAATGGCGACGTGATCGGCGCCGTCGGCGTAACCGGCGACACCCAGGAGGAAGACGACGAGCTGGCCGCCCACGGCATCAAGGCCGCCGGCCTCAAGACCGATGATGACTGCGCAAATCTCGGCACGCAGATCAGGGTTACCCGGGACTGAGCCTGCGGCTGAGCGAGTGGTGGCGAAGCGGCGCGGGCTTGCGTAGATTGCCTGCAACGGCGCGCCGTCCGCCTTCGCGCGACGCCGCCCCCTTTTTTCCACCTGGAGACCCGCCATGTCCGAAGCCGACCTCAAGCAGCAGCTCGTCGATTGCATCCGCATGCTCGAGCGCGCCGATATCATCGACTACAACGGCCACTGCTCGATCCGCGCGGGCGACAACCGCATCCTGATCAACGCCGGTTCCTGCACGCGGGCTACCCTCACCACCGCCGACATCGTCGCGATCGACATGGAAGGCAAGCTGGTCGAGGGCAAGGTGAACCCGCCGCTCGAGTTCCATCTCCACACCGGCATCTACCGCGCCCGCGCCGATGTGAAGGCGGTCGTTCATGCCCACCCGAAGTGGTCGACGTTCCTGACCATGGTCGGCGAGAGCTATCGCCCGGTTTTCGCGCAAGGCGTGCTGCTCTATCCCGTGCCCGTGCTCGACACACCCGACAGCATCAACACCCGGCCGATGGCGGACCGGCTTGCCGCGATGCTCGGCAAGCGGCCGGCGGCGCTGATGAAGTCGCACGGCGCGGTGGCCTGCGGCCGCGACATCGTCGAGGCCTTCGTGCTCGCCAATTACCTGGAGGAGAATGCCTACCGGCAGTACATGGCGATGCAGATCGGCAAGCCCTACGAATTCACGGAAGCCGAGCAGGCGCTGTGCCGCGAGAAGCTGTGGACCGCCTCGCTGTTCCAACGCACCTGGGACCATCACAAAGCCAAGCTCCGCTGATCATCAGATTTTTTTCGCATTACCCCCGCCTCTCCACTTCAGGCGTAAAAAGGAGGGGGTTGGGGGACACGTCCCCCAAGCGGGGTGTGGGGCTGCAGCCCTGCTCGCGCCTGTGGCGCGAATTGCAACGGTGGGAATGAGCAATGAAGAAGCGCTTCTGGCAGGATCTCACGACGCTGGAGTTCCGCGGCCTCGACGTGGAGCGCACGATCGCGGTTCTGCCGATCGCAGCGGTCGAGCAGCACGGCCCGCATCTGCCTGTTTCGACGGACACCGAGATCGCCGATGGCATGGTGCGCGAAACTCTAAAGTTGCTGCCGGCCGATCTCACGGCGCTGTTCCTACCGACGCAAGCAATCGGCAAGTCGAACGAGCACATCCGCTCGCCGGGCACGATCACGTTGTCAGCGGAAACCGCAATCCGCGCGTGGACGGAGATCGGGGAGAGCGTCGCGCGGGCCGGCGTGCGCAAACTGGTGATGGTGAACTCACATGGCGGCAACGTCGACGTGATCGCGATCGTCGCGCGCGACTTGCGGGTGCGCCACAACATGCTCGCCGTGGCGTGTCAGTGGTCGCGGTTCGGCTCGCCGCCGGGTCTTTATACGGACGAGGAGAGCGCGGTCGGCATCCATGCGGGCGACATGGAAACGTCGATGATGCTGCATTTCCGGCCCGATCTCGTCGACATGGCCAAGGCCAAGAATTTCGTGCCGGCGACCATAGAGATCGCGAAGTCGTTCGATCTGCTGCGGCCCACCGGCTTCACGTCGTTCGGCTGGATGTCGCAGGATTTGAACGCCGACGGCGCGTGCGGCGATGCTTCGCGCGGCACGGCCGAAAAAGGCCGTCAGACCACAGAGCATCGCGCCGCGCAGTTCGTGCGCTTGTTGCGTGACGTGGAGCGGTTCGAGTTGCGGGGGTTGTTGTGATGCAAAGATGTTGGGTTTCGCGAAAAGCCCAACCCAACCTACGATGTTGCGATATGTCAGGCGCTACGCCGTAGGTTGGGTTGAGCACTTCGCGAAACCCAACAATTCCGCGCGAAACATTCAACAATTCATTCGCCCCCAACCCAATCCGGCAACTTGGGTCCATGCGCTGAACCCCATTCTGGCTCATAAACGCCGCGCGCCACCCAACTCGGAAATGTCGAATGCGGCCAATCGCTAGGCGCGGAGACAAGCCCGTGCTTCACGGGGTTGTAGTGGATGTAGTCGAGGTGAGTGCCGAAGTCGTCATCGTCGCGGATGAGATGCTCCCAATAGCGCCGCTGCCAAATGGCCTGCTCTTTTTTCGCCTCGCGACTTGCGGAGCGGGCGGGCATCGCATTTTGTTTCAAATACCAATGCGTGAAGTAACTTTTGATCAGCCGCCAGCGCTTGGTGAAATTGGCGTCACCGACCGGTAGGTGCCAAATAGAATGCAGATGATCGGGCAGGATCACCTGAGCCTCGATCTCGAATGGATGGCGTGATTGCACCAAAACTTGGGCTTTGTCGAAGAGCGCGACGGCTGCCGGATCGTCGAACAGGCGTTGACGACGTTCCGTCACGATTGTGAAAAAGTAACTCGCGCCTTCGATCCGGAGTCGTCGATAATGCATGGCCTGCCTTGGACGTGTTGGGTTTCGCAAAAAGCTCAACCCAACCTACGGCGTTGTGTTTGCATTGTATGCAGCGAAAAGCTCGAAAAACGGATCGCAACCTCGAGACTTCCGCGACATCGTAGGTTGGGTTGAGGCCTTTTCGCCGAAACCCAACATTTCACTGTAATTGTTGGGTTTCGCTGAGGCGCTCAACCCAACCTACGGCGTTGCGTTTGCAAACAATGCCGTCACGCAATTCCATCAAGTTCCCGATAGTCCGGCAGCGTTCGATCGATCGCCTGCCCGCCCACCAACACCACGCGATCCGACCAAGGCCGCGCGTTGAGTTCGAACCAATCGCGCGCGCCCACCAGAACGAGATCGGCTGGGCCGCCGACAACAATCTTGCCCGGCGTCGCAAAACCCATCGCCGCCGCGGTCGCGGGGCCGAGCAAGCCCGACCACGAGCGCGCGGTGTGATCGAGATGCAGGATGCGCGTCGACTCGCGAAACACTTCGAGCATGTCGAGGTCGCCGTACGCATAGAACGGGTCGCGCGCATTGTCGCTCGCCACCATGACGGGCACGCCGGCCTCCGCCAACTCGTGTACTGGCGCGACACCACGCCACCGCGGTGTGCGCCCGGCCTCGCGGTCCTGCAGGTACAGATTGACCAGCGGCAACGAGACGAGCGCGATGCCGGCCTCGCCGAGCAAGCCGATAATGCGGCCGCGATCGGCGTCGCTCGCCAACGCCAGCGAGCAGCAGTGACCGACGATCACGCGCCCCTTGAAGCGGTTGCGGATCACCGCGCGGGCGATCGGCTCCAGCGTCACGGCATCGGGCGAATGGCTTTCGTCAACGTGGAAATCGAGCCCAAGACCGTTCGCGGCGGCAGCCTGGCAAACCCGATCGAGCGCGCGGTCGAACTTCTCGCCGGGCGGGGTGCCCATGAACGAGAGTCCTCCGATGGAGCCGCCATACCGAGCAACCGTTGCAACGGTTTCTCGGAACTGCGGTTCGTCGTCGATGGCAAACTCGGTCGGGCACAAGGCGGACGCCTGCAATTCGATACGGCCCTTCCAGGCCTCGCGCAGCTCGGCGAACACGGGCCACGAAATCGCGGTCTGCTTGCCGATCGAGTCGATATGCGTGCGGATCGCGGCGGTGCCGTGCGCGAACGCACAGCGCAGCGCGAAATCCATGCGGGTGCGCACATCGTCGGCGGTCCACCGCGCCTCGCGGTCGGCGGCGACGGTGTTGCGCGCGCCCAGGAACGTGCCGTCCGGATTGCGTGCGCGGTGAAGAACGTGGCCCTTGTCCAGATGCGTGTGGCCATCGACGAAACGCGGCAACACGAGGCCGCCACGCACGTCAACGCGCGGTTCGCTCCCCGACGCGGCGGGCGGCGCGATGCCCGCGATGCGCCCGTCGCGCACGAGGATATCGCACGCCGCCAGTCCATCGGCGTCGGCGGACAAGCCCGCGCCCTGGGCGAGCTCGACGGCGACCCGGGCATTGGCGAGCATGTAGGTGCTTGCGCGTGGAATTTCGACGGCCATGATAGGATCCCTGAAACGATGCGCCGCATTCATGGCACAATGGAACGCGGCGCCCAAGATCCAGGGAACATCCAGCGATGACCACCCAGCAAAAAACGGCGATCAATCCGCCTTCCATCCGCAAGCCATATGCGAAATACAGCCACGGCATTGTCGTTCCAGCCGGGGGGCGCCTGCTCGTCACGTCTGGCCAGCTCGGCGTCGCGCCCGACGACACGATCCCAGACGAAGTCGAAGCGCAATGCGTGCTGTGCTTCGAGAACATCAAGGCGATCCTGGCCGAAGCCGGCATGAGCCTGCAGGACGTGATCCGCTTCACCGCGTTCGTGACCAACCGGGCCTATTTCCCGATCTACGGCGCCGTGCGCAACCGCTACGTTTCCGGCGATGCGTTCGCCTCGACGCTGGTGATCGTGTCGGGTTTCACGCTGCCGCAGTTCAAGGTCGAGGTCGAGGTAACGGCGGTCGGTTGAAACGGGCCACGTAGGTTGGCGCACACTTGCGCGCGCCAACAATCCACGGCATCACGGCACATGCTGCTCCCCGCTTGATGGGCCCGGCGAACGAGAGGACATTCCATGCTTGGCCGAAACATTCGTTATCTTCCCGCTCTGCTTGCTGGTGCCATGATGCTGATTGGCGTGGCGACGAGCGCGATAGCGCAATCCTCGAACCCGGGACCAACCATGCCATCGGACATCGATCCCAAATCCGGCTTCCGTCTGCCGTTGCCCAATCGCGCCGATCTCGACGAGGCCGGCCAGCGCGCCTACGACCGCGCCACGAAACCCGGCGCCTCGATCGCGGGATTGTGGGGCCCCGGCGGCGTCCGCCTCTACAGCCCGAAGACGGCGGCGCAAGCCAGCGGCCTCAATCGCTACCTGCGCTACGACGCGGGCATCTCCGGCCGCATCCGCGAGATCGTGATCCTGGCGACGGCGCGCGAGATGGACAGCCAGTTCGAGTGGGTCGCACACGAGGACGAGGCGCTGAAAGAGGGCGTGCCCGCCAACGTCATCGACATCATCAAGCACCGCCGCGCGACCGCCGGCATCGACGAAACAGACGCGCTGATGATCGAGCTGGTGCGACAGTTGTGGCGCGACAAGAAGGTGAAGTCCGAGACCTTCGCCAAGGGCAAGGCCCTGTTCGGCCCGACCAAGTTCATCGAGATCGTGATGCTGAGCGGCAGCTACGCCGCGACCGCCGCGCTGCTGACCGCCGTCGACATGCAATTGCCCCCCGGCAAGACGCCGCTGATGCCAATTCCGTAAGCCTTGTTCCAGCGATACCGTCTCCAGGAGAAGACCATGTCATCCGACATCGATCCCAAGTCCGGGTTCCGCCTACCGCTGCCCAACCGCGAGGATCTCGACGAGGCCGGCAAGGCCGCCTTCGACCGCAGCGCCAAACCGGGCGCATCGCTGGCTGGGTTGCAGGGCCCCGGCGGCGTGCAGCTCTACAGCCCGAAGACCGCGCAGTGGTCGAATTCGCTCAATCGCTATCTCAGGTTCGACGCGGGGTTCTCGCCGCGCATCCGTGAGCTGGCGATCCTGGCCACCGCGCGCGAGATGGACAGCCAGTTCGAATGGGTCGCGCATGAGGAAGAAGCGCTGAAGGAAGGCGTGCCGCAGTCGACCGTCGACATCATCAAGCATCGCCGCCCCACGACGGGCGCCGACGAAACAGATGCCGTCGTCATCGAGCTGGTGCGGCAGATCTGGCGCGACCACAAGGTGACGTCGGAGATGTTTGCGAAAGCCAAGACGATCTTCGGGCCCACCAAGCTCGTCGAGCTGGTCATGCTGAGCGGTAACTACGCGGCGACGGCGGCGCTGCTGTGTACGGTCGACATGCAATTGCACGCCGGCAAGAAGCCGCTGCTGCCGATCCCATGAGCGGCACGGGCGGCGCACAGGGCACCGCCCGAATAGAGCTTATTGCTTCGGCGGCGCTGCTGCCTTGGACTTGGCCTGCTTAGCGGGCGCGGCTGCCGGAGCAGCCGCCACCTGCGCAGCCGTGTGCTTCTTCAGCGTCCACTGGAAAAGGCCGGATTTCGGATTGTTCTGCGCTTCGACCGCACCTCCGATGGCGCCGAACATAACGGCGGTGCCGACGCCGTCCGAGCGTGCAGCCACCTCGATGTTGTAGGTTCCCCCCGCGACCGCGCTCAGCTCCTCCGTCCATGAACCAGGGTACGCCCAAGCGTCGACGGCGATAGTGACCTTACCGGGTGCAATGTCGACCGTTTGTGTCGCGCTGCCCCAGAGTTCAGCGACCTTGGCGCCGTTGACTTTCACGGTCGCTGCCGTACCGGCATACAGAAGCCCACCAGGGCGCGACAGCACCAGCCGCGCCTTGCCTTGCGGCACGGGTTGGGCGACCGCACGATCCGAAGCGAGTGATTGCGTGCTCAAATCGGAGCCACCCTCACCGGTGCCCGCACAGCCGCCGAGCGCCAGTGCCAATACACATCCGGCACGCATCAAATTCCGTGTCAGGCGGGCAGAAATCATTGGGTCCTCGCAGCGCGTCAACAACGATCGATTGAAACCGAATAGCCCGGCAAAGAGGCATCGGCAGAAGCACAATTTCAATGCCAGAGACTCAGCACAAAACTAATCGGCTCGCGAGCAAAACATCCGTCAACAAGCGTTGGAAATAACAGGCGACCCATTTTCGCCACAGCGCGCGACGTTCCACGCGCTGTATTTGACCCCATCACCCACTACCAATACCGTGGCGCTAGATAAATACCGTTGGTGGCTGGGGAGTGGCTGCAACTTTGGACACGGTTCGGCTTACGGCCACCGTGCCTTCACTTCCCCAGTCCAGCACCCATGTAGGTGGAATGTCCCAATTCGATAGCGCGCCAGAGACGGACGCGACGCCTACCACTCAACGGGGCCTCTGGCTGACCGAGATCACCGAAACGCTCAAGCTTTCGGTGCCGATCGCGCTGACTCAGCTTGGTCAGGTCGCCATGATGACGACCGACCTGATGCTGCTGGGCCGGCTCGGCGACAAGGTGATCGCGGCGGCGGCGCTCGCACATACCGTGCTGTTTGCGGCATTCGTCCTGGGCATGGGCCTCGTCGCGGCTGTGGCGCCGCTGGCGGCGCAAGCCTACGGCGCGCGCGATCCGCGTGGTGTCCGGCGTGCGGTGCGGGTCGGGATGTGGGCCGCCGTGCTGGCCGGCGTGCCTCTGACCGCGCTGCAATTGTGGGGCGATACGATCCTCACCCGGCTCGGCCAATCGCCGGAGACCGCCGCGCTCGCCGGCCGCTATCTGATGGGACTCGGTTGGAGCCTGATGCCGGCCTGGGTGTTCATGGCGTTGCGCGGTTTCATGGGTGCGGTGAACAAGCCCGAGCCTGCGTTGTGGATCACGCTCGTCGCGATTCCGGCCAATCTCGTGCTCGCGTGGGCGCTGATCCACGGCGCGCTCGGCATGCCTAAACTCGATGTGCTCGGTGCGGGGGTGGCAACGACGCTGGTGAATATCGGCATGTGCGCGGCGGCGCTGGTGGTTGCGTACACGCAGCATCCCTTCAAGAAGTATCAGATCCTCGGGCGGTTCTGGGTGTTCGATCGCGTGTTGTTCGCCCGCCTGATCGCCATCGGCCTGCCGATCTCGGGCGCCTATCTGCTCGAATACGGCGTGTTCGCCGCCGCCGCGCTGCTGATGGGCTCGATCGGCACGACCGCGCTCGCCGCCCACCAGATCGCGCTGCAAGTCGCTTCCATCCTGTTCATGGTGCCATTCGGCATCGCGATGGCGGCGACGGTTCGCGTCGGCCACGCCGTGGGCCGGCAGGACGGACCGGCCGCGCGGCAGGCGGGTATTGCGGCGCTGGCCTTGGGCGCGGCGTTCATGGTGATCATGACGTCGCTGGTTGCCCTGACACGCGATCAATTACCGCTGTTGTTCCTCGGCACGGGAAGTGCCGAGGCGAGCGCGACGGTCGCGCTGACATCGTCGCTGCTGCTCGTTGGGATGTGCTTCTTCGTGGCCGATGGTCTGCAGACCGTTGCCGCCGGCGTGCTGCGCGGCTTCAACGATACGCGCGTGCCATTGCTGTTTGCGGTGCTGAGCTTCTGGGGCGTCGGCTTCACGGCCTGCTGGTGGCTCGGCTTTCGCGCGAACCTTGGCGCGCAGGGCGTGTGGCTCGGGCTTACGGCGGGATTGATCGTGTTCGCTGTACTTCTGGTGTGGCGCTTCGAACGGCTGACGCGCGGTGGAAAGGTGCCGGAGATGTAGGTTGGCTCGAGCGTTTCCGCGAAACCCAACAATGACAGGCACCGAAATTCGTAGGTCGGGTCGCGGGACGAGACCCGACATGCAACGGCAAACGTATGCGCGGGGAATGTCGGGTCGCGCAAAAGCTTGACCCGACCTACGCCACTGCTTACCGCATCAACGCCCGCATCGCGCGATCGAGGCCGTCGAGCGTCAGCGGGAACATGCGGCCTTCCATCAGGTCGCGCATCATTTTGATCGAGGGGGTCCAGTCCCAATTCTCCTCGGCGACCGGGTTCAGCCAAACCGCGTGCGGATAGACCTGGGTCACGCGCTTCATCCACAGCGCGCCCGGCTCCTCGTTCATGTGCTCGACGGAACCGCCGGGAACCGTGATCTCGTACGGGCTCATCGAGGCGTCGCCGATGAACACGACCTTGTAGTCGGCGGGATAGGTGTGCAGCACGTCCCAGGTCTTGGTGCGGTCGACGTTGCGGCGGTGATTGTCGCGCCATACCGATTCATACAGGCAGTTGTGGAAGTAGTAGTGCTCGAGGTGCTTGAACTCGGTGCGCGCGGCGGAGAATAATTCTTCGGCCAGCTTGATGTGCCAGTCCATGGAGCCGCCGATGTCGAGGAACATCAGCACCTTCACGGCGTTGCGCTTCTCAGGCCGCATGTGGATGTCGAGATAGCCCTTGTGCGCGGTTCCCCGAATGGTGCCGTCGAGGTCGAGCTCTTCCGCAGCACCTTCGCGCGCGAACTTGCGCAGACGGCGCAACGCGACCTTGATGTTGCGCGTGCCGATTTCGACGTTGTCGTCGAGATCCCGGAACTCGCGCTTGTCCCACACCTTGATGGCGCGGAAGTTGCGGTTCTTGTCCTGACCGATACGTACGCCGGCGGGGTTGTAGCCGTAGGCGCCGTAGGGGCTCTTGCCGCCGGTGCCGATCCACTTGTTGCCGCCCTGATGACGGCCCTTCTGCTCCTCGAGGCGCTTCTTCAGCTCCTCCATGATCTTGTCCCAGCCGCCGAGTTCCGCGATCTTCTGCTTGTCCTCCTCGGACAAATGCAGCTCGGCGACGACCTTCAGCCACTCCTCCGGGATCTTCGCTTCCAGCGTCTCGCTCATCATCTCGAGCCCGCGAAACACGTGGCCGAACACCTGATCGAACTTGTCGAGGTGGCGCTCGTCCTTCACGAGGCAGGTGCGCGCGAGATAGTAGAACTGCTCGACCTGCTGCTCCGCGACATCCTGTGCGAGCCCCTGCATCAGCGCGAGGTACTCCTTCACCGTGACCGGCACACCGGCGGATTTCAGCTCGCGGAAGAAGGTGATGAACATGGTCTATTCTGCGTCCACGGATGCGGCTACGGGCGACGGCAGGTCCATAGGGAAGTGCTTGTCCTCGTAGGCCTCGATCAATGTCGCAAGAATATCCAGCTCGTCGGCCTCGGGCGTGGCATCGTCCACATCCATCAGCTCGACAGCGCGAGCCAAGGTTGCCTCATAGTCGGCGCTGGTCTTGATCGGGCGGAGCATCTTAGACCTCCTGGGCATCGACTGCATTCTATCAGGCGGCTGTTACCATAAGCATGTCACGCCAAGAGAACGCACCTTGCTGTCCGACGTTACCAAGGTCAATCCTTCGGTCATCGCCTGCGCTGCCAATAGACGATCAAAGGGATCGCGGTGATCGGACACGATCAATCCAGCCATGCGAACGTGGGGCACAGTGATGGGGAGCAAAGTGAAGCCCTCATCGGCGATGCCTGCTTCGAAGGCCGTGAGGAATTCTCGAGCCTCGGGCCATTTTCCTCGACCTACCTTAATCGCGATTTCCCATGCCGATGCGATGCTGACCGATACATCGGCCCCGTCCACCGAGATGGCATCGCGAGCACCCGCCGACAGCAGCGGATTTGCCCGGATCCACCAGACGAGCGTATGCGTGTCGAGCAACAACCTCACGGATCATCCCCGTACCACTCCTTGAGTTCTTCATCCGACATCGGATCGAAAAACCCAGGCGGCGGTTCAGGCAGACGGTCTTTCCAGCGCCCCGGCATGCGCTTCGGCTGGCCTGCGCTCGCGACAGCTTTCGCAACCGCCGTCAAGCGGATGGTCCCCAGTTTGGGATCGCTGATACGCACGTCCTCGCCCCTGGCGGCACGCTCCAGCAATTCTTCCAGATGCTCTTTGGCGTGACGCAGATCGACGTCTTCCATGGCGGGCGCTCCTTGCGCGCCTTATAGCACAATTGCCGCGGCGCCGGTCGCCATGACCCTACAAAATCGCGATCGGGTTGACGGGCGACCCCACCGCGCCGGTGACGGGCAGGGCGGGGCCGACGAACATGAACTCGTGGCGCTTGTCTTCGGCGCACACGCGGCCGAGTTCGTCGAGCTTGAAGATCTCGCCCATGGTCAGGCCCATGATCGGGATGCAGATCCAGTGCCAGGGCTGGTTCGGCTGGTTCTCGACTTCGGACTCGTTCGGCCGAACTTCGACGCCCCAGGTGTCGGTGGCGATCGCCGCGACCTGCTTTTCCTGCAGCCAGTCGAGCGTTTCGAACGACAACCCGGGCGAGTCGCCGCCGGGATAGCCGTCCCACGACTTCGCGGCCCAGCAGCGCTCCATCTGGCCGGTGCGGATGAACAGGTGATCGCCGCGCCCGACCGTCACGTTCTGCGATTTGGCGCAAGCGTCGAGCAGGTCGTTGCCGATCGCGAAGCCGTCCTCCAGCCACTCGACCTTCATGTGCCGCGCGAGATCGAGCAGCACGCCGCGGCCGACCATCTTTTCCCGCGTGTGCTCAATGCCGCACTTGTGTGCGCCGAACGAATTGACCTCGCGGCAGTCGTAGCCGTTCCACATGTGGTTGCCGTAGAAGATGTGGCCGAGGCCGTCCCAGTGCGTGCCCGCCTGCATCGGGAACAGCAGCAGATCGTCAGCCGAGCGGATGCCGCGCTTGTCGAGCACGCCGGAATACGCATCCGCGCCCGAACGCAGCATCAGATGCACCGGATTGAAGCGGCCGACCGGCGGAAACTTCGTCTTGCCGCCCTGCGGGCCGTCCTTGTCGTAGGGGATCGCGAGCGAGATCACCTGGCCCTTCTTGACCAGCGTCGCCGCTTTCACGATGTCCTCGGGCGTCGTGTAGTTCAGCGTGCCGATATGATCGTCCTTGCCCCACTTGCCCCAGTTCTTGAGCCGCTCGGCGGCGGCCTCCACGTCCTTCATCGTGAGCTTCTTGGGTTTCTTGGACTTGGACGCGGCCATGGAGTTGCCTTTCCTGGAGCTGGCGGGTTGAGTGCTGGATCGGCCGCAGTTGTCCACCAGCGCGGCGATAGCGTCAATGTGTGCCGGGCCCATGTGTGCCGGGCCATGTCTACTGAGAAGGCCCGCTGATAGACCAACGCAACCCAATCGGGCTAGATGTGCTGATCCAGCTCATCGCAGTGCGAAAAGGTTGACCGGAAGGTAAACGGACATGACCCAATCCATCCACCACTCCATGCAGGCGCCCTACGACGCGATCATCGCCGTCCTCCAGGACTACTTCGACGGGCTCTACCACAGCGACACCACGCGGTTGCGGCGCGTATTCCATGCCAACGCGACCTACTCCTGCGCCACGGAGGCGCCGCTGGTCCACATGGACATGCCCACCTACTTCGCCATCGTCGACAAGCGCCCAGCACCCGCCAGCCGGGGCGAGAAACGCCGCGACCGGATCGCTGCTATACAGTTCGCTGGTGCAGTTACCGCATTCGCCCATGTCGAATGCGCGATTGGACCACGTTTCTGCACCGACTTCCTCACATTCATCCACGTCGAAAACCGGTGGCAGGTGATCGCCAAGGTGTTCCACTACGATCTGATCTCCTGAATGCACCAATCTCGTTGACCTTTCGAAGGACCCCGGCGATGTACAAGATCTTCTATTCGCCAGGCGCCTGCGCGCTCGCCTCGCACATCGCGCTGGCCGAAACCGGCGCCGACTACGAAGCCGTCCGCCTGAACTTCCAGACCGGCGAGCAGCGCTCACCCGACTATCTCAAGATCAATCCAAAGGGCCGCGTGCCCGCGCTCGTCACGCCCAAGGGCATCCTGACCGAGACACCCGCCATCCTGGTCTATCTCGCGCAAACCTTTCCCAAGGCGAAGCTGGCGTCGCTCGATGATCCCTGGGCATTCGCCCAAGCGCAGGCGTTCAACAGTTACCTGTGCTCGACCGTTCACGTACATCACGCCCACCGCACGCGCGGCACCCGCTGGGCCGATGACGCCGCCGCAATCGAAGGCATGAAAAAGAAGGTCGCCCAAAACATGACCGACGCCTACGATCTCATCGAGCGCGATATGTTCAAGGGGCCGTGGGTGACGGGCGAGGCATACTCGATGTGCGACCCGTATCTGTTCACGCTGTCGACCTGGCTCGAAAGCGACGGCGTCGATATCGCCAGGTTCCCGAAAGTGAACGATCACTACAAGCGCATGCTGCAGCGGCCAGCCACGCAGCGCGCGATGAAGGAACAGGGCTTGAGCGCGTAACGCTCGATTGAGTTCAGTTGCAATTCGCTACGCGAGCAGGGCCGTGCTGGAAGCGCGTCTCCGACACGACCGCCCTGCACCCGACTGGGAGGAGACCTCCCAGACCCTCCCTCTTTTTCGGCGTAAAAATGAGGGGGTTTGGGGGACACGTCCCCCAAGCGGGTACAGGGTGGCAACCCTGTTCGCCTAGCGAATTACAACGCGAACAAACAACACGCGAGGGTCCGATGTCGAAACCAGTCATAGCCGTAATCGCACAAGGAACCATGGGTTCCGGCGTTGGCGGACGTTTAGCGCAACGTGGCGTCGACGTGCTCACCTCGCTCGCGGGGCGCAGCACGGCGAGTGGGGAACGCGCGGCCAAGGCCGGCATGCGCGATGCCTCCGACGAAGAGATCGCGCGAGCCGATATCGTATTGTCGATCGTGCCGCCGTCGGATGCAATGGCGCTGGCCGAGCGGCTGGCGCCGACGATCGCGAAGTCTCAGAAGAAGCCGATTTATATCGATTGCAACGCCGTCAGCTCGGATCTCGTGCAGCGCATCGGCAAGGTGATCCAGGCGACCGGAGCACCGTTCGCGGATGGCGGCATCATCGGCGGGCCACCGCGCGATGGCTATGACGGGCCGAGCGTCTACATCGCCGCCGCACCGCAAGGCGCGCTCGATCCGCTGGTGCGCGGCGGTCTTTCGATCAAGGTGCTCGATGGCCCGGTGGGCGCGGCATCAGCGCTCAAGATGTCGTATGCCGCGATCACCAAGGGGCTTACGGGCATCGCATCTGCGTCGATCCTGGCGGCGGCGAAGTATGGCGCGTCGGATGCGCTGTTCGCGGAGCTGTCGGGCAGCCAGAAGGGCCTGCTGCCGGTGATTGCGCGCTCGATCCCGGATATGCACGCGAAGGCCTACCGTTTCGTCGGCGAGATGGAGGAGATTGCCGATCACTTCGGGCGCGAGTCCTCGGCGGAAATCTACCGCGGCATGGCCGCGCTCTATCAGGAGATAGCGGACGATCTCGCCGCCGGCGGCAAGGGCGACGTCGCCGCGCTCAAAGCGTTCTTCAGACCGCGAGACTAGACCGCCTTCCACGCGCAAGAACACCCAACAAGAAACCGGAGACAATTCGTGGCGATCAACAAGGCAAGCGACAGCATCGGTATCATTGGCCTCGGCATCATGGGCGGCGCGTTTGCGCGCAATCTCGTGAAGTCCGGTTGGAAGGTCACGGGCTTTGACATCTCCAAGGACCAGTGTGCCGCACTCGCCAAGGCCGGCGTCACCATTGCCGCCAGCGTTGCCGATGTGGTCGCCAAATGCCCCATCGTGATGACCAGCCTGCCGAGCCTCAAGGCCATTGATGCCGTCGCCAATGAGATCGCAACCGCCAAGGCCCCCGCCCGCATCGTACTCGAGATGAGCACCATCCCGCTCGACGACAAACTGCGCTTCGGGAAAGTCGTCTCGGCAGCCGGCCACACCGCCATCGACTGCCCCGTCAGCGGCACCGGCGCGCAGGCCGAGACCGGCGATCTCGTGCTCTATCCCAGCGGTGACAGCAAGGCCATCGCCAGCCTCAAGGACGTCATCGCCGGCTTTACACGCGGCTACTACGACGTCGGCGCCTACGGCAACGGCAGCCGCATGAAGTACATCGCCAATCACCTCGTCGCGATTCACAACGTGGCATCCGCCGAGGCGATGATCCTCGCGGAGCAGGCCGGCCTCGATCTCGACGTAGTCGTCAAGTGCATCGGCGACGGCGCGGGCGCCTCCCGCATGTTCCAGATGCGCGCGCCCTTGATGGCCCACGTCAACTACAAGCCTGCCACCATGAAGATGAGCATCTGGCAAAAGGACATGGACACCATCCGCGACTTCGCACGGGGCCTCGGCGTTGCCACACCACTGTTCGACATCACCCGTCCGATCTACGATCAGGCCCTCACCCAGGGCCGCGCCGACGAAGACACCGCCGCGGTGTTCTCGGTCATGGGCGGAAAAGGGAAGAAGTGACCACCACGGGGGCTGCCCCTGCGGGTCTGCCCCCACCCACGCACCACTCCACTAATCCAACTGGATCCCTGTCTCCTTCACGATCCCCACCCACTCTTTCGCCTGTACCACGAGCACGTCCGCGAACTCCTTGGGCGTGCTGATCTTGGGATCGATGCCGAGCCTGGCAAAGCTCGCCTTCGCTTCGGGCGAGCGCAGGATGTCGTTGACCACCGAATTCAACCGCTCGATGATCGCCGCAGGCGTTCCCGCCGGCGCCAGCAGGCCATACCAATTGTATGACGGAAAGCCCGGATAACCGCTTTCCCGGATCGTCGGCACGTCAGGAATTTCCGGCCAGCGCTCATCACTTGTCACAACCAGAGCCCGGAGCTTGCCCTCCTGAATCAGCGACAGCAGCACCGACTTGTTGTTGAACGTCATCTGGATGTGGCCACCCATGACATCCTGAATCGCGGGAGCACCACCCTTATAGGGCACGAACAGGATCTGCGTACCGGTACGCACCTTCAACAGTTCGATCGAGAAATGCGCGCCGATGCCATAGGCCGAGCCGGCGGAAACCTTGCCGGGATTGGCTTTCGCGTGCCCGACGAAATCGGCCAGCGTCTTCACCGGCAACGACGGCGGAACCACCATCACCTGAGAATCGTTGGCGATCGAGGCGACCGGGATCAGATCCTTCATCGGATCGTAGTCGAGCTTCTTATAGAGCGCGGGCACGACCGCATTGAGGTTGGTGCCACCAATCATCAGCGTATAGCCGTCGGGTGGCGCCTTCGCGACGGCCTTCGATCCGGTGCGCCCGCCCGCGCCCGCGATATTCTCGACGATTATGCTCTGTTTCAGCCGCACCGACATCTGCTCGACCACAAGCCTGGCCGCCACGTCTGTCGGCCCGCCAGCCGGGAACGGCACGACCAGCTTGATGTTGCGATCGGGATAGGTCTGCGCGCGAGCGAACGCTGGGAGGCAAACAGCGAGAACGGCAGCCAGCGCCAACCGGACGCTGAGCGTTGCATCTGGAGACATCAGCATGGTTCCTCCCTCGGCATCAAAGCGTGCCTGTCCCGATTACAGCAGAACGGCAGTCGGCCGTGACTGCACTTCGCCCTATCACCTCCAGAAAGTGCGAGGTGACAGGGAACGGCTACTCACCTGTAGCCTTCCCCACCGAACTCGCCATAATGTCCCTCACGAACAACACACACGTGCGGAGACGCCAAAGTGCGGGAAGTTTTTGTCTGCCAAGAGGGTGACATCGCCGATGGCGCGGGCAAGGTTGTCGCCGACAATGGCGTCGAGATCGGTCTCTTCCGGATCGGCAGCCAGTACGTCGCCTGGCGCAACCATTGCCCGCATTCGGGTGGCCCGGTCTGCCAGGGCAAGGTCATGAAACGCGTCGAGGAACGGCTCGACGACAACAAGCTAAGCCTCGGCATCCACTACACCGATGACGGTACCTTGAACATCGTGTGCCCCTGGCACGGCTACGAGTTCGACATCAAGACCGGCCGCCACGCCGGACTCGACAAGCTCAAACTCTCGGGCTTTCAGGTGCGCCAGCGCGACGGCGCGGTTTATGTCGTCGTCCCCGGCTGACCGCCCTTGCAACCTTCATCTCGAAACCTCCAGGCTCAAGAGACGTGACATGGCGAAAGACAACAACGCGCCGACCGAGCTGCCGCATATCCATTCGAAAACGGACTCGCTCGACCTGCTGGCCAAAGCCAAGCAGCAAGGCGCCGAGCGCGGCCTCGACGACTACTTCATCGTCGACGTCGACGCGCATATCGGCGAGGGATCGTGCTGGCCCGACGTGCTCAAGTACATCGAAAACCCGGCCACGCGCGAAGCAGCCTTCAGCTTCGGCGACGGCACCGGCCAGAACGCATTCCTCAACGACACGCCCGGCCTGCAATGGCAGAGCGCGCACGGCCGCATTCCCCACGGCGCGGGACTGAAGGAGCCCGTTGCCGACAAGAGCGTGCCCCGCCCGGTCGCGTTGTCGCGCAAGGCGATGGACATGATGAACCTGGACTACCAGGTGTTCTTCCCCAATGGCCTCCTGTTCCTCGGCATGCATCCCGTCCCGGAGATGGAGGCCGAGCTGTCGATGGCCTATAACCGCTGGATCGTCGAGGAAGTGCTGCCGCACGAGCCGCGCATGAAGGCGATGCTGTACCTGCCGTTCAACACGCCGGCGGCAGCCGAGGCGACGGTGGAACGGTTCCGTGGCGCGAAGGGCGTGGTGGGTTTTCTCATCACGTCGACACGGCATCAGCCCGTGCATTCCAACAGCTACATGCGCCTCTACCGGATGCTGGAGGAGGCCAACATGCCGCTCGGCTTCCACGCGCACCACAACTGGCACAGTGATTACACCCGCCAGCTCAATCGCTTCATCTCTATGCATGCGCTTTCGTTCACGTTCAGCAACATGATCCACCTCACCAACTGGATCATCAACGGCCTGCCCGAACGTTTCCCCAAGCTCAAGGTGATGTGGATCGAGAGCGGCCTCGCTTGGGTGACGTTCCTGATGCAGCGCCTCGACAACGAGTACCTGATGCGTGTGTCGGAAGCCCCGCTGCTCAAGAAGCTTCCGAGCGATTACATGCGCGAGATGTTCTATTCGCTGCAGCCGCTCGAAACATCGAACATGAAGCTCCTCGAAGCGACCTTCGATGCAATCCACGCCGACACGCAGTTGCTCTACGCGTCGGATTGGCCGCACTGGGATTTCGACGTGCCCGCGCGCCTATTCGATCTGCCATTCCTCACCGAGCAGAACCGGCGCAACATCCTCGGTCTGAGCGCTGCCAAACTGTTCAATCTCGACATACCCCAGCGCTACCGCCAGCCCGGCAGCATCGCCGCGGAGTGAGAAGGCGAGGGGAAAGAAACGCCCCCGCTCAAGGCAGCGGCAGCGCCTCGTGCTCCTTGAGCGTCTTACCTGTTTCGTTGTCGACCTCGGCCATCTTCACGCGATAGCCCCACAGGTGGGCGACGTGCTGCAAGGTGCGGTCGCATTGCTCCTTCTCCAGCAACACGCCATTGCGCACGCGGTGCTGCAACGTCAGCCGGCGCCCACCGGAGAGATCCGCGTTCACGACCTGAATATCGGGGTCGCGCGCGGCTGAATCGTACTGCGAGGCCAGCGCCTTGCGCACCCGCTTGTAACCGCCCTCGTCGTGGATCGCATGCACCTCGACGAATGGCGAGTCCGAGCTGTCGTGGATCTGAAACAGTCGGAAATCGCGCATCACCTTCGGCGACAGGTACTGCTGGATGAAGCTGTCGTCGCGGTATTCGGCCCAGGCCTCCTTCAGCGTACCCATCGGGTCGCCGTTGCCGGCGAACTCGGGGAACCACTGCCGGTCCTCCGCGGTCGGCTCGAGACACATCCTCTGGATGTCGCGCATCATCGCAAAGCCCAGCGCATAAGGGTTCATACCGGAGAAGAACCGGTCCTCGAAGCGCGGCTGGAACACCACCGAGGAATGCGAGTGCATGAACTCCAGCATCGAGCCCTCTGTGATGAGGCCCTTGTCATACAACCGGTTCATGATTTCGTAGTGGCAGAACGTGGCGCAGCCCTCGTTCATCACCTTGGTCTGGCGCTGCGGATAGAAATACTGCGCCAGCATCCTCACGATACGCAAGATCTCGCGCTGCCAGTCGTCAAGCTTGGGTGCGTGCTTCTCGAGGAAATAGAGCAGGTTTTCCTGCGGCAGCCCGAGCGCCTCGCTCTCCTTGAGGTTGGCCTTGCCCTCCGGATCGGGCGGCGGTTTGGGCAGCGCCGAGCGCGGAACCGTGCGCCACAGCTCGTTGTAGGTGGCTTCCTCGTACTCGCGCCGGGCGATATCGCGGTCGCGCAGCGCCCTGACCGAGCGGCGCGTCACGGGATAGCGGCTGATGCCCTGGTTCATCAAAGCGTGCGCGCTGTCGAGCACCAGTTCGACCTTCTCGGCGCCGACCTTCTGCTCGCACTCCGCGATGTATTCCTTGGCAAAGCGCAGATAGTCGAGGATCGAGGTCGCGTCGGTCCACTGCCGGAACAGATAATTGTTCTTGAAGAAGTGGTTGTGCCCCATCGCGGCGTGCGCCATGACGAGCGTCTGCATCGTCATGGTGTTTTCTTCCATGATGTAATTGATGCAGGGATCGGAATTGATGACCAGCTCGTAGGCAAGGGCGCGCGCGCCCTTGCGATACATCGCTTCTTCCCGGGCAAAGTGCTTTCCGAACGACCAATGACGGTACATGTTCGGCATCCCGATCGAGGCGTAGGCATCGAGCATCTGCTCGGCCGTGATCACCTCGATCTGGTTGGGGTAGATGTCGAGCCCCATTTCGCCGACGCCGATCTCCTCGATCGCGGCGTACATCCGGTTGATCAGGTCGAAGTCCCAGTCCGCTTTTTCGTACAGCGGGCGGTTGGCCGATCTATTGATTTTGGCCACGCTCATCAGCGCCCCTCCTTGGCGGGCTGAGCCGCAAACAACTCCCGGAATACCGGATAGATCTCGCCCGGGTTCGTTACCTTCTTCATCGCGAACTGCGGGTTGGCTTCCGCCACGTCCTGGTAGCCGCCCCACACCACGCTTTGCATCTGCGGCATGCCGTCCTCCGGCGCCACCTCGATATAGGCAAAGTACTGGCACAGCGGCAGCAGCTCGGTGTTCAGCAGCTCCAGGCAGTGCTCCATATCGTCGTCGAAGTTGTGCCCGTCGGAGGCTTGCGCCGCGTAGATATTCCAGTCATCGACGGGATAGCGCTCCTTGATGATGCGCTGCATCTCTTCCAGGGCCGTCGAGATGACTGTGCCGCCTGTCTCGGTGTCCTTGAAGAAGGCTTCCTCGTCGACCTCCTTCGCCTCGGTGGTGTGGCGAATGAAGACCACGTCGACCTCGGCATAGTGCCGCGACAAGAACAGATGCAGCAGCATGAAGAACCGCTTGGCGAGCTCCTTCAACTGCTCCGTCATCGAGGCGGAAACGTCCATCAGGCAGAACATCACCGCCTGCGTCTTGGGCCTGGGAACACGCTCGTAGCGGTTATACTTGAGGTCGAGCGGATCGATGTAGGCCACGACCTTGCGGAGCAAATTCATGCGCGCAAGCTGCGCCTTCAGCTCCCTTATCCGCTTGTCGTCGCGCGGAGTCGCCGCCTCCAGCGCGGCGATCAGCTCCTCGAGTTCAATGACTTCGCGGCCACGCGGACGGCGCAACGCAATCCGGCGCGCCAAGCTGTTGCGCATCGTGCGTAGCTTGTTAATGCGCGAGGGCGAACCGTCCGACGACAAGCCCGCGCGCACCCGCTCGGGCGTCGCCATGCTCTTGAGCTTGGCCTTGACGAGATTGGGGAGTTTCAGGTCCTCGAAGAACAGATCGAGGAATTCTTCCCGTGTGAGCTGGAAGACGAATTCGTCCTCACCCTCGCCATCGGCACTGCCTTTGTTGCCCGATCCGCCGCCGCCGCCCTCGGGCTTCCGGATCACGTCGCCGACGGAGTATTCCTTGTTACCCGGCAGCACAAAATCGTGCTTGCCAGAGTTGCCGCCGAGCCCGAACGAAGGCTCACGCAGGCTCTTGGAACGGATCTTTACCTTCTCCCCGCCGTCGACCTCCGACACCTTGCGGCGCTTGATGGCGTCGCGCACGGACTCGCGAATCTCCGCCTTCGCCCGGCGCATGAAGCGCTGGCGATTGCCGAGGCTTTTCGCCTTGGGGTTCAAACGGCGATCGACGATGTCCATGGAATAGGTTCCAGGTTACAGGGAATAGGTTACAGGGGCGGGCAACACCGGGAGATATCTTCTCCCTGTCACCTGTCCCCTGTCACCTGTCACCTCGCCTTATCAGCCGGACTTCGTCACCCGCATGTACCATTCCACCAGGCGGCGAACCTGCCGGCGGGTATAGGCGCGCGCCATCATGCGCTCCACGAACTCCTCGTGCTTCTTCTCGCTGTCGCCATCCTTCTTCGCGCCGAAGCTGATCACCGGTAGCAGATCCTCGACCTGGGAGAACATCCGCTTCTCGATCACTTCCCGGATCTTCTCATAGCTCGTCCAGGACGGGTTCTTGCCCGAGTTCTTCGCACGCGCGCGCAACGAGAACTTGACGACCTCGTAGCGGAAGTCCTTGGGGTTCGCGATCCCGGCCGGCTTCTCGATCTTCGACAACTCCTGATCGAGCAGCTGCCGGTTCATGAGCTGACCGGTATCGGGATCCTTGAAGTCGCTGTCTTCGATCCAGGCGTCAGCATAAGCCACGTAACGGTCGAACAGGTTCTGGCCGAAGTCGTGGTAGGATTCCAGGTACGCCTTCTGGATCTCGTTACCGATGAACTCCGCATAGCGCGGCGCCAGCTCCTCCTTGATGAACTCCAGGTAGCGGTCCTCGGCCTCTTCCGGCAACTGCTCGCGCTTGATCGCCTGCTCCAGCACGAACATCAGGTGCACCGGATCGGCCGCCACGTCCTGGTTGTCGAAGTTGAAGGTCTCCGACAGCACCTTGTAGGCGAAGCGCGTGGACATGCCGTCCATGCCCTCGTTGATGCCGCCGGCGTCGCGATATTCCTGCAGTGTCTTGGCGTGCGGGTCGGTGTCCTTCAGACTCTCTCCGTCGTACACGCGCATCTTCGAGAACAGGCTGGAGTTCTCGTGATCGCGCAGCCGCGAGAGCACGGAGAACTGGGCCAACATCTCCAGTGTGGCCGGAGCGCAAGGCGCGCCCGCCACCTCGCTGCTGACCAGCAGCTTGTCGTAGATCTTCTTCTCCTCCGACATCCGCAGGCAGTAGGGTACCTGGATCACGCAGATACGGTCGAGAAACGCCTCGTTGTTCTTATTCGCCCGGAAGGTCTGCCACTCGCTCTCGTTCGAGTGAGCGACGATGATACCCTGATAGGGGAGCGCTCCGACGTTCTCGGTACCGACGTAGCTGCCGTCCTGCGTTGCGGTCAGCAACGGATGCAGCATCTTGATCGGCGCCTTGAACATCTCGACGAACTCGAGCATGCCCTGCGTCGTGCGGTTGAGGCCGCCCGAGTAGGAATAGGCGTCGGCATCGTTCTGACCGTGGAACTCCAGCTTGCGGATGTCGACCTTGCCGACGAGCGCCGAGATATCCTGGTTGTTTTCGTCGCCTGGCTCGGTCTTGGCCACGCAGATCTGGCGCAGCTTGGAGGGCTGCAGCTTGACCACTGTGAACTTGGAGATGTCGCCACCGAACTCGTCCAGCCGCTTCACGGCCCACGGGCTCATACGGCCGAACAGCTTACGCTGCGGGATGCCATACTTTTCCTCCAGCGCCTGCCCCATGGTCGAGGGCTCGAACAGCCCCAATGGGCTCTCGAAGATCGGGCTGACCTCCTCGCCGGCTTTCAGCACGTAGATCGGGCACTTCTCCATCAGTTCCTTTAGCCGTTCGGCGATCGACGACTTGCCGCCACCGACCGGCCCCAGGAGATAGAGGATCTGCTTGCGCTCTTCCAATCCCTGCGCGGCATGGCGGAAGAAGCCGACGATGCGCTCGATCGTCTCCTCAAGGCCGTAGAAGTCCTTGAAGGCCGGATAGACCTTCATCGTTCGGTTCAGGAAGATGCGGCCGAGCCTCTGATCCTTGGAGGTATCGACCATTTCGGGCTCGCCGATCGCCTTGATCATGCGCTCGGCGGCGCTGGCGTAAAGCATCGGGTCGTCCCGGCAGCTCTCCAAGAACTGCCTCAGTGGGAGCTCGGACTGCTTGTTGCGGTCGTAGCTCTCGGCATAGATTTTGAAGATCTCGTCTGCGGCTGTCATGCTGGCACCTATTGCTCGCGCGTTCACGGCGATTGGCTCGACTGCTGCGTTCTGGGCGTATCCGCCAATAGCCTCTTCGTGTCGATTCAGATCTGGCGTCGGTTCAGCTTCGGTCGGTTCTGCTTCGGTAGTGTAACACTGGCTCGCTGTTGTTGCTCGCGTCCGGCGGCTCCCACATACCGCCTACTCGATTGCATACTTGGTCGGTCAACTCGTCCGGTGGATTCAGGCCATCGGCCTTACCCCCCGGTATCTTTCATCCCGTTTGCCTCGATGCGATCACGTTTGTCGGTGTATCTCCTCGGCAGGGTCTATCGGGTCTGAGATCTCGTCTTGCGATCCGTGCGTCGGTTCCATGATCCACCCCACATTATGGGGATTGCTTGTACCCGCAAGCAACCACTTCTTTTCGCCCCGCGCTCTCGCGGGCGATTGGCAGGCATCGATTGCCGCCGTGTCCCCCCTCGCACATCGCCCTGGCACCAGTGCGAGCCGTCCATCATCATGCTTGCATCGGGCGGAAGTGCGACCGTCGTGTGAAGATATGCTGACTAGAGCGCTTTCCACTTGATGTGAATCAAAACAGTTACAGGGGATTCCCTCGGACGCGCAAATCAGATTCGGATTCCACCGGCAGCAACGGCGGGGATCGCGATGGCGAAGGGATACTCGAAAGATCTCAGGGTGCGGGCCGTCG